>JBEKVS010000083.1:0-20237 GCA_049513795.1 Occallatibacter sp.
CTTGCGGTCAACCAGCATCATGCCGACCATGGTCATGGTGAAGTTAACGACAGTGAAAATAACATAGCCCCAGTGGGCCTGCAGGTCGGAGAGCCCGCTTTGAAGCAAAATGCCTACATTGTATCCGTTGATGGAATTGATACCGGTGGCAGTGTTGCAGGCTAGAATGACGAGGGCCAGCAGAAAGGGGACCACGTACTTGCGCTGCAGCAGCGACTCGCGCACCCGCTTGCCTGTGGGAAGCTTCTGCTCGGCCACGCGCGCTGTCTCTTCCATCTCGCGCAGCTCCAGGCCGGCCTGTTCGGCAGAGCGGGAGCGAAGCAGGGCAGAATAGGCCAGGTCCTTCTTGCCGCGGCGGAAGAGCCAGCGCGGCGACTCGCTCACCATGAGGCTGCCCAGCACGAACAGGACGCCGGGAGGCAGGGAGACCCAGAAGATGCGGCGCCAGGCAGAATTCTTGAAAGCGAATAGGGTGGCGGCGTCTGATGAGAGAGAGACTGCCTGGACGCGGTAGCTGTAATAAATGCCGACCAGGGCCGCGGTCACAAGGCCCAGAGTGAGCAGCCACTGAAAGATTCCTGTGCCCTTGCCGCGCGTAGATGCAGACAGGCACTCGGCAAGGTAGAGCGGCACGACGACGCCGATAAGGCCGCCGCTGATGCCTTGCAGAAGACGGCCGAGAAACAGCGGGCCATAGCCTTGCGAGAGGGCAATCACCGGGATGCTGAGCACGAAGGTGATGCCGCTGAGAACCATGAGCGGCTTGCGGCCCATCCAGTCGGCGAGCAATCCGGCAAAGATCGTTGAGAAGACGGTGCCCAGCAGCACCGCAGCGACGATGACCGAGAGCTGTGCGGCGGTCAAATGCGATGTGGCTTCCAGGTAGGGGAGCGCGCCGGCGATGATGCCCACATCGATGCCATAGAGCAAGCCTCCCAGACCGGCAACGAGAAGAAGGAAACGCGCATAGCGCCGTTGCGCCGATGAGTTTGCAGCTAGCAATGCGGAGTTGGTGTCAGTCATATGTTTTGTTTTACCTTCCCAATTGCCGATGCTCCTTGCTTGCGATTGCGATCATACAGCGAGCACCTGTACTCCGCTGGCTTTGAATCCAGCGAGTGCTTCTTCGCTAATGCCCGAGTCTGTGATAAGTATGTCGATCTCGGCCACCGGGCAGATGAGCGCCGGACTGACCATGGCGATCTTGCTTGAATCGGCCACCACGATAACCTGCTTGGCCTGGCGCACCATGGCGCGAAAGACGGCGGCTTCATCCGGCTCAATCGTCGTTGCACCGCGGCGAAAATCCACGCCACACGCGCCGATGAAGGCCTTGTCGAGAAACACGCCGCTCAGCATTTCCATGGCTGTCGGGCCAGTCAATGAGAATGCTCCCGCCCAGCGCATGGTCCCGCCCGTTAGCGTCACATCCAGTGCGGCCTGGTGGTTCAGCTCCATGCCAATGTTCACTGCGTTGGTGATCACGTGAATGCCGCTGCGATGGCGAATGCAGCGCGCCGCCTGGGTGGTGGTGGTTCCGGCCGTAAAGCCCACGGTTTCGTGTTCGCGAATGAGCTCGGCCGCGGCCAGGCCGATGCGCCGCTTCTCCTCGGCAAATCGGCCTTCGCGCTCCTGAAACGAAGAGTCGAAGCGAAAGGGTTCATATTGTGTTTGCCCCGCGAGCTTGGCCCCGCCGTGCGTGCGATGCACAAGCCCCAGCTCATCGACGGAAGTGTTGCCATGGCGCAGCAGCACCTGCAGTATTCCCTTTGCGCGTTGGTCGGTTTTTGTCGACATAAGGTCTTCGAGCCAGGCGTGCGGCTCCCAAGCATTCTACATTTGCCGCACGCGCTTGACGTCTGGGCTGGCGCTATCGAAGACACGCGCGCTAATCCTTCCATTGCTCGCGTATCGGCTATTTCGTCTCCGTCAGCGTGCTCTTGATGAAAGCCGCCACGCGATCATGCAACTGCTTCAGGCTCTCGTCGCGTACATAGACCATGTGTCCGGACTCGTACCAGTCATACTCGATGTTTTTCGCCAGCGATTGGGGAATGGGCAGATGTTTCTCTTCGTACTCCGCGGCAAAAAAAGGCGTGGCCAAGTCGTAGTAGCCGCCATTCACCATGATATGCAGGCGGGGATTGGTCTTCAGGGCCTCGGCAAGGTCAGCGGCCACATTGAACCGGGGGTTGCCCTGGTGCGTTACATCCCATTGCGTGCTGCCGAACTGGGCATCAGGCAGGTAAGTCTGTCCCTCGCCATACTTCAGCTCCTTGCGCACGTAATCGTTGAAGAGCGTGACGTAAGCCGATGAAATAGCCGAGCTCTGCGGATCGTATTCGGCACTCTCGCTGAGCGGGTTGAGATTCGGGCCTGAGAAGCGAGTATCGAGCCGGCCGGTAGTCAAGTCTTCATCTTCGAGAAGCGTCTTTTCAAATTCGCCCCCGTTCACGCGCAGATTGGCGCGCAGCAGGTAGCGGACCGGCAGGCCGATATAGCTGTGCAGCTTTTCGGCGACGGCCTGTTTTTCTTCCGCGCTGATGTCGGTTCCCAATGCCAGCGCATGCGTATACGGGCCCATGGCGAAGTCTTCCACTTCTTTCAGAAATGGCTCGATCGCCGCCGGCTGCTGGGGTAGCTTCTTGTGGTACGCGGCCGTCGCGGCATAAGTGGGCAGCGCCAAAACGTAGGCCAGATCGACGCCCGGGTTCGCGCCCGGCTCATCAATGTCGGTGGTGAAATTGAAGATCTGCGAGAGCAGGATCACTCCATTGAGATCGATATTCTTGCCGTTTTCAAGAATGTCGGATAGAACCGCTGAACGCGTCGTTCCATAGCTCTCGCCGAAGATGTATTTGGGCGAGTTCCAGCGGTTGTACTTGGTGATGAAGCGCGCAATAAACCGGGCGAAAGCATTGGCGTCCTGATCCACGCCCCAGAAGGCCTTCCCGGCATCCTTGCCTACCAGTCGCCCAAAGCCCGTGCCGGGCATGTCGATGAATACCAGGTCGCTGGTATCGAGCAGGGAACTCGCGTTGTCGACTAGCTTGTAAGGAGCCGCAGGCAAATGCTGATCGGTGTCGGTGACCACGTGCTTCGGCCCCAGCGATCCCATGTGCAGCCAGACCGTCGAACTGCCCGGGCCGCCGTTGTAGAAAAACGTAATGGGCCGCTCCTCGGCTTTCGCATCCTTCTTGAAATAGGCTACGTAGAAAATGCGTGCAACCGGCTCAGCGTCTTTCGGTTCCTTCGGCTCGGAGGCGGCAAGTTCGCTGCCCGCCTGCGGCTTTCCGTCCATGCCGAGCTGTGCATCCTGCACATCGGTGGCGCCGACGGTCAGCGTTCCGGCGACGGCGTTATAGGCAATGTGTTGTCCGCCCACATCGACTGTCCCCGCGGTGGTGACCTCCTGAGGGGGCATCTTCTCCGCAATCTTATCTGCGGCTTTGTCAGCGGCCTTGTCCCCTGCCTTGTCCGCGGTTGCGGACTTCGTTGCCGGCGTGTCATCGTCGGCCAGCAGTTGCGTGTGAGCGGCCACAAGAGCGGCTGAGAACAGAGCCGCCGTCAAAAGTCGGGAAATGCGCATAAACGTGCCTCCAATGTGTGCGTGTTCTGGGAAGAGCCCGCTTTACCGCGGGATCATTCATCAGGTCGTAATTATTTTTGTGGCTTGTCGAACGGCTGTTTATCGGTGATCCTGGGTCGATTTTCGGATTGCAATTCTCTTGAAACGGCTTCGACTTCATGGAAGACCCGCAGCAGATTCCCGCCGAGAATCTTGCGGCAGTCTTCAGCCGAGTAGCCGCGATCAAGCAACGCCTGCGTAATCTTGGGCAGGTCGGCCGGCGAGTCGAGTCCCAAGGGCAACTGCCCGCTCACGCCGTCGAAGTCCGAGCCCAAGCCCACGTGATCCACGCCCGCAACCTTGGCAATGTGGTCGATGTGATCGATCAGCATCGACAGCGGCGGTCGCGGAATGCGATCCATGTAGCTGCGCTGAATCTTCTCTTCCTCGGCGTAAGTAAACTCTCGGCCCTCCGCCTTGGCTTTTTCTTTGGCATCAGCAACGGCCTTCTCCACCTCTGGCGTCTGGGCCTTGGCCGCGTCCCGATAAGCCTGTGATATAAAGCCGGAGAAGAAATTCACCTGCACCACGCCGCCCTTGGAGTTTGGGCCGCCCGAGTTAGCCACGGCGCGCAGCATGTCGTCGGTCATGTTGCGCGGCGCATCGCACAGCGCCCGCGCCGCGGAGTGCGACGCAATCACCGGCGCCCGCGTAATGACCAGAGTGCGAAAGAATGTGCGGTCCGAGACGTGGGAAATATCCACCATCATGCCCAGCCGGTTCATCTCGTAAACAACATCTTTGCCGAACTCTGAAAGCCCCTCTTTGGTGTGCGGGACAGTTGCATTGTCGATATCGCCCGAGCTATCCGCCCAGTCGGTCGAGTTAGACCAAGTGAGCGTCATGTAGCGCACGCCCAGCGCGTAATACTGGCGCAGCAAGGCCAGCGAATTCTCAAGCGAGTGTCCGCCCTCGATGCCCATCAGCGCCGCAAATTTGTGCTCGCGATGCGCGGCTTCGATTCCTTCGGCAGACGCCGCAAAAACCATCTGGTCGGGATGCTTAGCCACTTGCAGCTTCACCGCGTCGATCAGTTCCAGCGTGCGCCGCGCGTAGTGATCCTTATAGAGGCTGGGCTCGACCCAGATGGAAAAGAACTCAGCGCCCAGATTGCCCTTGTGAATTGACTCGAGGTTCAGATTACCCCCGCCCAGCGGATCGCCCAGGTCGAAGTGCTCGTCCACAAAACGCTGCGGCGTGTCTGCGTGCGTGTCAATCACAATCGCGGATTTCTGGATTTCTGCGGCAGTAGGTTTCTTTGGCGTCATGGTCGGTGTCGGCTTGGCGGGCGTCTGGGCGCTCAGAAGCGCGGGAATCGCGAGCAGAACGAAAAGAGAGTTTCGCATGCACATAGGCTTGGCGTAAGTATAGAGCAGCAGGACCGGGATCGGAGCCGGTATGGACTATCAACTCGGGTCAATGCCGAGTCAGCCCGATACACCGGCGCTGAACTTGCCGTATTCTGCTCGTATTCTGAAATGTTATGAAGAAGTTCTTCTTTGGCTTTCCTCTCCTTGCCGTCCTTGCCATTGCTGGCGCAGAGTCGCCCGCAGGCGGCGACGCCCGTGCCCGCCAACTCATCGAGGCCTTGCACCTGAAGGTTCTGCCCGGCGAGTCAGGTTATCTCGGCCTGATCGGCGAGTCAGCCCAGACGGCGCAGTTCGATGGCCGCCCGCTCAAGATCCAAAGCCAGGTCTACTACATGCTCACCCGCGACCGGCCCATCAATTACCTGCACTGGTTGGCTTCAGACGACACGCACATCTTGATTGAAGGCGGTCCGGTCGACTACTTCATCTTTCACCCCGACGGCCATGTTGAGAAGATCGTGCTTGGTCGCGATATCGCCGCCGGTCAGCGCCCTGTTGTCGCCGTTCCCGGCGGTTGTTGGAAGGCCCTTCGTCTGCACAAAGGTGCGAGCTACGCTTTGATGGCCAACGCCCTTTCCCCCGAGTGGACCCCCGATCGCGTTAAGATCGGTGCCGGCAAGGATTGGGTAAGCCGCTACGTGGGCGCAGCGCCCTGGGCCACAATTGAAAACCTGCGCACCCTGATCGGGCCGAATTGGAAGCCTTAGCGCCTGCCTGTCGGAGACTGGCCGTCGGTTGTCTAAGAAACGCCTCGCCCATGCGTGCCCCAGGTCTCGTGTTTGAGACCTGAGATTCCAAACGACCCGGCCCCGCCTCTCATGCAGGCATTTGAGCCCCGGGAAACCAAGTCGTTGCCGTTAGCGACTTAGTGCCGATTCGCCGCCTCGGCCGCCATCTTCACTTCCTCGAATGCATGACCGAGCAGTTCCTTGGCTTTCTGCGCGTGGCCGCCCATGTCAAATTCATTGGCATGTTGCGCTTCATCGAGCTTGCCTACCGCCTGCTCCATAAACCGTTGCGCCGCCGCCAGGTTCGGGTGCCGGTGCGGATTCACGTTTTGCCCCACCAGAACGCCCGAAGCAAACAGCCCCAGGCCCAGAACACTACCCAAAACACGCTTACGCGTAACCATAGAAATTACCTCCGCAGACAAAATACAGAATCGGACCAAGTCTGGCAAATCGGGCCTGGTTCCGCTCAAAAGGCCAGTGCCTTCAGCCGAATTAGCAGAGCCTCTGCCCCCCTAATGCCAATGAGATGTGCCAAGAAGACAGAGCGGACAGGAATTCAAAGCCCTTGTCCGTTTTTCCTCAACGGGGCTAGATTTCAACCGCAATCCCCTGGATGCGCACATTAGGCCTGAAGAATAGAATCGTAGCTATCCATGGCCGAATTCACCCACCTTCATCTGCATACCGAATACTCCCTCCTCGACGGAGCCTGCGACGTCACCAAACTCGTCGATCGTGTTGCCGCCCTCGGCCAAAAGTCTGTCGCCATGACCGACCACGGCAACATTTATGGCGCGGTCCACTTCTTTGACGCCGCCAAAGCCAAAGGCATCAAGCCAATCCTCGGCTGCGAACTTTACATCTCGAAGAAAGAAGATCACCGCGCGCCCGGCGAAGGCGACGAGAATAATCACCTGCTCGTCCTCGCCCAAAACGAAGAGGGCTACCGGAACCTGATCCGCATCACCTCCGAAGCTTCGCTGCACGGCTTCTACAGGAAACCGCGCGTGAGCAAGAAATACCTGGCCGAGCATGCCGAAGGCCTGATCGGTTTCTCCGGCTGCCTGAGCGGTGAGTTATGCGAAGAGTTAGTTGCCGGCCGCTATGAAAAGGCCAAGAGCGCAGCGCAGCAATATGAAGACATCTTCGGCAAAGGCAATTTCTATCTCGAGATTCAAGATCAGGGATTAATTCAGGAAAAACAGATTCACGAGGCGCTCTTCCGTCTCGAACGCGAACTCAATATTCCTCTTGTCGCCACCAATGATTCTCACTATCTATGTGGCGAGGATAGCCACGCCCACGACGTGATGCTGTGCGTGCAGACCGGCTCCAAGGTCCACGACAAGGAACGGCTCCGTTTCGACAGCGACCAGTTCTTTGTAAAAAGCGCCGACGAAATGAGCGCGCTCTTCAAGGACGCGCCCGACGTGCTGAAGCGCACGCAGGAGATTGCCGAGCGCTGCAATCTGAAACTGGCCAAGGTCGACAATCCGTTTCCTGAGTTTGCCGTGCCGGAAGGCCACACCATCGACAGTTACTTCGAAGAAGTGTGCCGGACAGGATTCAGAAAGCGCCTCGATACCGCCATACGCATGCTCGAGAGCCGCGGCCAGATGCGCGCCTCTCTGGTCGAATATCAGGCAAGGCTCGACTACGAGATCGATGTCATCAAACAGATGAAGTATGCG
Source organism: Occallatibacter sp. (assembly GCA_049513795.1). Lineage (GTDB taxonomy): Bacteria > Acidobacteriota > Terriglobia > Terriglobales > Acidobacteriaceae > Telmatobacter. Next base: position 7,421 of record JBEKVS010000083.1, read on the forward strand.
GGTTACTTCCTGATCGTGTGGGATTTCATCAAGTACGCGCGCGACCATGGCATTCCCGTCGGCCCCGGCCGTGGTTCTGCGGCCGGCTCGCTCGTGGCCTACGCCATGGAGATCATCAACGTCGACCCATTGCAAAATGGGCTGCTGTTCGAGCGGTTCCTCAATCCCGAGCGCGTTTCGATGCCCGACGTCGACGTGGACTTCTGCCAGAACCGGCGCGGCGAAGTGATCGACTACGTGACGCGAAAGTATGGCCGCGAGCAAGTCGCGCAAATTATTACCTTCAACACCATGGCGGCCAAAGCGGCCATCAAGGATTGTGGCCGCGCGCTCGACATGCCGTATGGAGACGTGGACCGCATCGCCAAGCTGGTTCCAGCCACCGTCGGCATGACCCTCGATAAGGCTCTCGAAGATGTCCCCGACCTGCGCAAAGCCTACGACAGTGACCCAGTGATTCGCGAGTTACTGGATACGGCGAAGAAGCTTGAGGGCCTGGTCCGCGGTTCGGGTGTGCACGCATCGGCAGTCGTGATCGCGCCTCGTCCGCTCACTGAGCTCGTTCCCATCAACAAAACCAAGAACGATGAAATCGTCACTGCCTATGACATGAAGGCCGTCGAGAAGTTGGGCCTGTTGAAGATGGACTTTCTCGGCCTGACCACCCTCACTGTAATTGACGACTGCCTGAAACTCATCGAATCTACACGCGGTCATAAATTAGACATTGACGCCATTCCGCTCGACGACGAAGAGACTTACAAGAAAGTATTCCATTCGGCGCTCACTTCAGGCGTTTTTCAGTTTGAATCGAATGGAATGCGCGACATGCTTCGGCGCTATAAGCCCGACCGCATTGAAGATTTAACCGCGCTCACCGCCCTGTTTCGCCCCGGCCCCATTCAGGGCGGCATGACCGACGATTTCATCGAGCGAAAGTGGGGCCGGCGAAAAGTCGAATACATGCTCCCCGAAATGGAAGTTATGCTCAAGGAGACCCTGGGTGTGATCGTCTACCAGGAGCAGGTGATGCAAATCGCCAACGTTCTGGCGAGTTACTCGCTCGGCGAAGCTGATTTGCTGCGTCGGGCCATGGGGAAGAAGAATGCCGAAGAGATGGCCAAGCAACGCGACCGCTTCATGAGCGGCGCCGCTGCGCTTGGCCATCCCAAGGGCACGGCGGGCGAAATCTTCGACCAGATGGAAAAATTCGCCGGTTACGGATTTAATAAGTCCCACTCCGCTGCGTACGGCCTGGTGAGTTATCAAACGGCTTACTTGAAGACGCATTATCCGGTCGAGTTTATGGCGGCGCTCCTGACTTCTGAAACTTCAAAGCCGGAGAACGTCGTTAAATATATCGGCGAATGCAAGGAGATGGGCATTCGTGTCGAGCCGCCCGATGTGCAGGTTTCAGGTTCGCAGTTTACTCCGCATATCAGCGCCGACGGTGAGTCGATTCGTTTCGGCCTCGCCGCGGTGAAGAATGTCGGGGGTAACGCGATCGAGTCGATCCTCCAGGCGCGAGCGGTAGTGGGTGGCCGCTTCGAAAGCTTCTGGCAGTTTTGCGAGAAGGTCGACCTGCGAGTCATGAACAAGCGTGTGATCGAATCCCTGATCAAAGCGGGCGCGCTGGATTCGCTTGGCGCTCGTGCCGCACTGTTCAAGTCTGCGGACAAAGCCATGGAGCGCGCGCAAAAAACGCAGAGGGATGCCGCGCAAGGCCAGCATGGGTTGTTCGGGCTTTTCAACGAATTACCCACGTCGGGCCACGATCCCGACGACCTGCCCAAGGTCGCCGACTGGGAAGAAGGCGAGCGGCTTTCCTATGAAAAAGAAGTGCTCGGCTTCTTTGTTTCAGGACATCCGCTGGATAAGTATGCCGAGAAGCTGCGCAATTTGACCGGAGTTATCTCGACGGCCGAAGCGCTGGAGCGCAAGCCACCAGAGAAGCGCTGGGGCGCGCAAACAGATCCAGCGGACGAAATTCAAGTCGCAGGAATGATCCTCGGCCTGCGCGTGCAAAAGAGCAAACGCGATCAGAAACTCTACGCACAGGCGGCACTGGAAGATGCGACCGGCAAAATCGATCTGATCTGCTTCTCACGGGATTACGAAAGGCTGCAAGGCCACTTGAAGATTGAAGCGCCTGTAATTGTGCGCGGTGTGCTGATGGGTGAGGAAGATTCTGCGCCGAAGATCGCCATCAGTTCGATTGTTCCTTTGGAAGAGGCGCAGGTGAAGCTGCCCTCCGGCGTGCGCATTCGAATCAACCTGGATCGAGCTACGGATGAGTTATTCGCCGGGCTGAAGACCGCGGCAGACGCGGCGCCGGGTCCGGGAAAAGTGATGCTGCATCTTGAAAAGAAGGGCGAGTATGCGGTGATTCTCGAACCTGAAGGGATGAGCGTGGCAGCGGACCGAGGCTGGGTGGAGCGCGTGGAAGATTTGGTGGGTAAAGGAACCGTGCAGGCTTTGGGATAGCGGCCGCATCGCAGGCCCTTCAGGCTTCGTGGGCGGTAGGAACATGCGGCTGCGGCACGAGTTCAATGAGCGCGATGGCGGCCAGAATGAGCACCGCTCCCGAAGCCGGACGCAACCCGAGCCGCTCGCCCATTACGAGATACGAAGTGATCCACGCGAACACCGGCTCAAGTGTCAGCAAGAGAGCAATGTGCGTGGAGGGCAGCACAGATTGTGCCCAGCTTTGGATGGAGAAGGCCGCTGCTGTCGCCAGCACAGCAGCAATTCCCAGCGCCAATCCCAGTCGCGGTGTCCAGGTTATGTGTGGGCGTTCAATAAGCGGCAGGCTTAAAGCCATGAACACGGCGCAGAATCCCACCTGCAGCAGCGCCAGAGGCTGAAATCCAATGCGCGGTGAGACATGGCTGAGTGCGATGCAGTGCAGCGCAAACCCCACCGCGCAGCCAAGGGTAAGTAAGTCGCCTATGTTCATCGCGGAGAGATCCGGCATGACGCCGACTACGGTTCCCAGAGCCATGCCATGCCTTGAGCCATCGGTCGTTGCCGGCGCGGTGAGCAAGATGATCCCGCCAAATGCGAGCATGGCGCCCAGAAACGCGTTCCATCGCGGTGCCCGCGCACCCGGTGGGCGCAGTGCCGGGATGGCCGAGAAGAGCGGTACGAAAACCACAACCAGCCCCGTGATGAAGGCCGATTTGGAAGGGGTGGTGCGGGCCAATCCCGTTGTCTGAAATTGGTAACCGGCCGCCAGGCATGCGCCCACCACGGCCCCCAAGCCAAGCTGCCAACCCCGAATGCCGCGCCACGAGCGGTGATAAGCAACAGCCAACACCGCAAAGGCCAGCGTCATGCGCGCCAGATTGAAGGCCGCCGGCGTGGCATCGGCCAGCGCGCTTTTGATCAGCACGAACGTGGCTCCCCACACAGCCACAACAAACAGCATCAGCAGGTAAGCGCGCAGCTTCATTTCAATGGATTATGGCAGACGGGACTTCACGGGCCTACAGCAGAAATTCTGAGCAGCGAGTAGGAGACGAATTCCTTCTGAGTGGAAGAAGCGCGCGGGCCGCGAATCGCGCACAGACTTTCTCGCTAGCGACTGTTGGGGATGTGCGGGTTCTTCTCAGCTTTGTCGTCTTTGACGCCCAAAGAAAGCTGGATTTTGCGAACCAGGACGATCGCTCCAGCGATAACCAAGCCGACTACAGCGGCCTCAAGAGTTGCTGAGGAAACATGGATCAGGGCCATTTCCATCGTCAGCGCCTCCTGGTTTGCATTATATTCCTCAAAATGCCTTAATCGTCCAAATGATGGCTAGGGCTCCCATGATCAATTGTGCGATGCCACTTATCGGGCCAACAGTCGGAAGGGTTCCGCCCGAAGAAATCCCAAGACGAGTCCTTCGAAATCGAACGTATAACAGAATCGCCGCGAAGAGTGCGTCGCCGAGTCCGGCATCAATCGTGACTTGAACCGCTCCTGACTTGATATACAAAGCGCCTAAGGCGCCAACTCCAACCAGAACCAAGTCGAGTGCAATGTCGTTGGACTCATCGAACGATATAAGTTTCTGGTTGGCGATCAGCTTAACGAGAGTGAGCACAATCCCGCCAACGATCGGAACAACCAGTTCATGGAAGAGGACCATGAAACTCATCGCGGGATTATAGCACCGGAGCTTTTCCATCCGAGACTTGTTTGCCGCCGACAAAGGTCCCCACCACGGCTGTGCTCAGGATCGCAGGAGCGCCCACTGTATAAAGGTCGCGGTCGACAAGGATGAAATCCGCTTCATAGCCAGGCACGAGCTTGCCCTTGCGCTTCTCCGCGAACTCCGCATAGGCTGAGCCCTGCGTATAGGCGTAGAGCGCCTGGCCGCGCGTGATCTTGTTCTGGGAGAAGTAAGTCTTCGTTCCTTTCTCGTTCATGCGCGTCACGGCCGCATAAAGCCCGCGAAACGGCGTGATCGGCTCGACAGGATAATCGGTGCCGAAGGCCAGCGGCACACCGGCGTCGAGGAACGCTTTCCATGCATATGAGTAGGCCGCGCGCTCGGGTCCGAGCCGATCCTCAGCCCAATTCATGTCAGTCAGAAGGTGATTGGGCTGCATTGATGCAATGACGCCGAGCTTGGCGAAGCGAGGAATGTCTGCAGCATCGACCACCTGGGCATGCTCAATGCGATTGCGCGCCGTGCGCGATACGCCGGGCTGATCGAATGAGTTGAGAGCCATCGATGCAGCCTTGTCTCCGATGGCGTGGAAGCCGATCTGGAATCCAGCCTGGGCGCGCTCGATCACCATCTTGTTGAGCTGATCCTGCGTGTATTGCGGCAGGCCGGTGTTACCTGGATCGTCAGTGAACGGCGCCTTCATCGCCGCTGTCCGTGACCCGAGGGAGCCATCCATGAAGCCTTTGAGAAACCCCGTATGCAGCATCGGGTCGTTGGCGTCGTGATGCGCGCGCATGCGTTTCAACTCATCGAGCGGAGCTTTGAATGGCAACCATTCACTGATGCGGATATTGAGATTGCCTTCCTTCTCAAGTTCTTCGAAGGTCAAAAAATCCTGCCAGTCGCTGAAGTCCTGCACGCTGGTCACGCCGTGCGCCAACGCATCGGTGATGGCGAGTTCATCGCCGCGCATCCGTTCTTCGTGGCTCGGTGGAGGGATCACTTTTTCCACCAGCCCCTGCGCCGACTCACGCAGAATCCCGGTCGGCTCGCCGTTCGAGTCAAGGTCGATGGCTCCGCCCTGCGGCGGCGTAGTCTTGCCGGTGATGCCGGCAGCGGCCAATGCAGCCGAGTTGGCGATGGAGATGTGTCCGTCGATGCGATCGAGAAATGTGGGATGGCCGCCAGTGACCTGGTCAAGATCCTGCCGAGTGGGCAGCGTCTTGCTGGCCCACAACGTGTGATCCCAGTCGCCGCCGGTGAGCCAGTGGCCGGCGGGTGCGTCTTTTGCGAAGGCCTGAATCTTCGTGAGCATCGCGGCCAGCGACGGCACGCCGGTCAGGTCGACATTCAGCTTGGTTTGGCCTGCGCTGCCCAGGTGTGTATGCGCGTCGTTGAAACCTGGAAAGATATAGGTGCTGGTGTTAGCGGTATTCAGGTCCTTGAGCTTTGTGTGCGGCCCAGCCAACCGCGTCACTTCTTCATTCGAGCCCACTGCGATGACTTTGCCGCCGCCGACGGCCATGGCCTGGACCGTTTGTGGCTTATCCTCGGCGAACCCTAGACCGGTGTAAATCACTCCATTAAAGAAAATCGTCTCCGGTGCAGCGGAGGGAACGGAGTTCTTGGCATGCCCAGCGGGCGCATGCTTAGCGGCTGGAACCTGGGAGAAAGAGGTCGTTGCTAAGGGTGTGACGGCAAAAGCAACGGTAAGCAGGGAAGTCGAGACACGCATGCGCGGAGTGTAGCAGAGACGCACTACTGGCTTGCAGCCCATTCCGTCATCGCCAGGGTCAAAAGCATCACCCGCTTGAGTCCCACTTCGCGGCCTTTGGCGGAGTACCACTCAGCCTTGGTATGAGCCCCTCCGCCTTCGCCCCCGGCGCCCATCGATAAGGCAGCGATCCCGAGGGAGAGTGGGATATTGGCATCGGTCGAGCCGAGACGAAGATCGGTCCGCAAACCAAGATGGCGGTCCACGGCACGCAAGGTTTCGAGCAAGGGCGAGTCGCCCGGCAAAGATGCAGGGGGCCGGTCCCCGATCTTCTCGATGGTAAAGGTCAACGAGTCTTTCCCAGGCTTGCAATGCGGCTTCGCCAATGCGTTCGCCTGCTCCACAGAATCCTCTACGCTGCGATGCAAGGCAACTTCGAGGCGCACCAGTTGCTCGGGATCGGTGGAGCGGAAATCGAGTGATGCGCGGGCGCTTTCGGGAATCGAGTTCACGCTCGTACCGCCGTGAAACGTGCCCACGTTAAGCGTGGTGCGCGGCTCAGCCGGCAACTGGAGCCCTGCTACAGCAGCCATTGCTGCGGCCAGCGCGGCAATGGGGTTGGGAGTTCCCGCATCGGTAAAGCTATGTCCGCCCGGGCCGCTGACCACCACTTCGTATCGCTTGCTTCCCAGCGCCTGGGTCACGGCAGAATCCGCGCCTGCGCCATCGAGCACAATGTGCGCGCCGATGCGTCCAGCTAGTCCGTTTTTGTTATCAAGCCCGTTCCCGCTGTACAGATGGCGAACGCCGCGCAGATCGCCTTCGCCTTCTTCCCCCACGTTGCCCAGGAAGAGCAGAGAAGCGGGCATCTCCACGCCGGCTTCGATCAGGGCATAAGCAACGGCCAACATGCCCGCCACGCCCGCCCCATTGTCGCAGGCGCCGGGCGCTTCCAGGCGGTCCCCGTCGACAACTGGATTCAGAAGCGTCTCACGGGGAAAGACCGTGTCGATGTGCGCCGAAAGCACGACAACCGGGCCGGTACTTTCGGGATCCAGATTGGGTGCAGGCAGAAATCCGAGCACGTTACCGATCGAATCCGCATGAACGCCTTTCAGGCCTGCCTCTTGAAAACGAGTCCGGAGCCAATCAGACCGGGCCTGCTCGCCAAACGGAGGCGCAGGGATGGCTACCATCTCCGCCTGCCAGTCCATGATCCGGCGGGGATTGCCATGCAACCAGGCAAATGCCTCATGCACCGGCCGCTGCCCGGCGAGTGCCGTGACGCGCGTGAAGGGCGAACTGCGGGTGAAGAGCGGCATGCCAGTTCACTCAGGGTAGCAGGAAGGTGCATATTCGACCGAGTGCAGATAGAGCCCTTGCGCCGGCGCAGTCGGTCCGGCGGCGTCGCGCGAGCGGGCCGCCAGGATCGCCGGAATCGCCTCAAGCGCCAAGTGCCCGCGGCCCACATCGAGCATGGTGCCCACCAGATTGCGCACCATGTGGTGCAGAAAGCCGTTTCCGCGCACCCGATAGATGAGATACTCCCCGTCTTGCGACCTGCGTTGCTCCCAGACCGAAGAGAAGATGGTACGGATGGTCCCGTGCTTGCCTGGCACAAAGGCCGATCCCGACCCTGACGTTGCAACCAGGCCACTTTCGAGGCTGTCCGCGCTTTCCTGTCCGCCCGCGGCCTTGCGGCTCACCAGGTCGGGATCAGTGGCTGCGAAGCTGCGGAAATCGTGTTCCCCATCGAACAGGGCGGCCGATCGTTGCAGCAGTTCCAGGTCCATGGGCCGTGCGCAGGCGTGAACATATCGAGCCAGAAACGGCGGGCAAACAGCTTCCCGGAAGACCCGGTACTCATAGGTCTTGGCGACTGTCGAGTGTCGCGCGTGAAATCCATCTGGCGCTGTTCTCGCATCGACGATTCGAATCGCCGCGGGAAGAGTCCGATTCAGAGCGCGAAGCAGATTGCCCGACGGAATATTCGCCTGCAACGCAAAGCTGGCTACCTGGCCTAGCGCGTGGACCCCGGCGTCAGTGCGGCCCGAGCCCTGCGGCAGCGGAGCCTCGCCCGTGACGCGTCGCAGGGCAGCCTGCAACTCTCCCTGAATGGTCCGCTCGCCGGGCTGAATCTGCCAGCCGCAGAAATCCGTCCCGTCGTAGGCCAGCGCCAACTTCCACGTCTTCACTGGAGCGGACCCCATCCGCGAGGTTTCCATCGGCAAATCGGGTTGGAAGAAGTCGGTCACTGGGAGTCCAAGGGTTAGATAACAGGGTACCTGAGAGAGGCAATCGGCAAGAGCAGCGAAACCCGGTGAGATATACTCAGGTTTCTGTGTGCAATCGGGGAAATACCCCCGGCGAAGGCAAGAATTTGCGCGCGGAATACGATTGACTGGAACGAATCGGCCTCGGCGCGCGTATTGCCAAGCGAGCCGGCTAGCTGGGCCACCCGGGAAAAGCGCCCCTGAGAGCCACAATTTTGCGTCCGGAGAGGCTATCCGAACGTCTTGAAGAATGGCACCCCACATGCCTCAACTATTCGCGGAGAGGAACAATGCATTTGTACGGTACACGTGTGTTTGAGCAGCGGGATATGACCATGCGGAAGGCCGGCGCACCAGCCGGCAAGCGTCTCCGGGCGATTGCCGCGGTGATGCTGACGCTGGCGGCGGGAGTGCCTTCAGGATTTGCCCAGCAGGACACAGTCAAAACTCCTACACAATCCGCATCCGACCTGCCGCCGGAGCCGGCGCCCGTCGAGACCGGACCTCTGAACCTGCGCGCCACGCAGCGGGATTTCTCCAAACCAGCCGCGCGTGGGCTGGGGAATCCGATCAACTGGTATCGGCCGACCGACGTTCCCAAGGCTAGCTTCGTCAACTCGGTCCGCCTTACCGACATGGTCAAGGATGGCAAGATCTACCTGAGCCTCTCCGACGCTTTGGCCCTGGCGATTGAAAACAATTACGACATCGCCATCTCGCGCTATTACATGGATCTGGCCGATCTGGATATCCTCCGTGCCAAGGCAGGCTCGACCCTGCTCGGTTCCGGAGCGACGGTCAACAGCTTCACCCAGGGCGGCTACCAGTCGACGACTGCCACCGGCGGCGGCCCGGGCGCGTCCACCGGCGGAGCCGCTGCCGGCTCCCTGGGGGGATTGACGCTGACTGCCAACGGCGCTGGCCCCCAGCCTCAGAACCTGGATCCCACGCTGACCGGTACCATCCAGTTGGAGCGGCAGAAGACGCCGCAATCCAACACCTTGTTCTCAGGTGGCTTGTCCGCGCTGACTACGAACACCGACCAGTACAACTTCGCCTACAACCAGGGATTTGTTACCGGAACGACCTTGAGCGTGGGGCTCAACAACAGCCGCATCACGACCAACAATCCATTTTCGAACTACAGCCCGCAGCTCAGCTCGGGGTTCACGGCAAAAGTGACCCAGAGCCTGTTGCAAGGGGCCGGAATCTGGGTGAACAAGCGCTTCCTCTACCAGGCCGAAAATAACCGGCGCATCACCGATTCGACATTCCGCCAGCAGATTCTCTACACCGTCAACCAGGTGGAGCAAATCTACTGGGGCCTGGTGAACGCGTATGAAGATGTACAGGCCAAGGAGCGGGCTCTCGAGCAGAGCAGCAAGTTGGCCAGCGACGATCGCAAGCAGTTGGAGATTGGCACGATGGCTCCGCTGGACGTGGTGAACGCCGACCAGTCCGTGGCATCGGACAAGCAGGCTCTCATCAGTTCCCAAAGCACGCTGAACTATCAGCAGCAGATCATCAAGCAGGCCATTGCCCGCAACCTCAACGATCCAGCCCTGGTGGCGGCGGCGGTGATTCCCACCGACCGCATTAGCCTGGAAGAACTGCCCGAAGAAAAGCAGCCGATCGACGAGCTGGTGCAGGAAGCGTTCCGTCAAAGCCCGGTGCTGGAGCAGGCGGTGCTTACGCTCAAGAATGACGCAATCACTCTGCGCGGCGCTAAGAATGGGCTGCTGCCCACGCTGAATGCCTTCGGCTTCTATAACTCCAACGCCCTGGGTGGCTCTCAGAGTCCGAATTCCCTTAACTTCGAGACGGGGACTCTTTATCCTCCAGGGACCTTCCCCAGCGAAGGCTATGGGACAGTTCTTCAGGACCTGTTCAACAACTCCGCGCCCGATAAGGGCGCTGGTTTCACGCTGAATATCCCGCTCCGCAACCGGCCGGCGCAGGCGCAACAGGCGCAGGCGTTGATCGAGTACCGCCAGGCAGAACTTCGGCTGGAACAGCTCTACACGCAGATCCGCATCGGCGTGGTGAATGCGATGTATGCGCTCACAAACGACCGGGCGCAGGTTCAGGCCTCCATTGCAGCCAGGGACTTTTCCCAGCAGAGCCTGGATGCGGAGCAAAAGAAACTGAAGCTCGGTGCTTCCACTACGGCTCTGGTCCTGCAGCAGCAGCGCGCCCTGGCCTTGGCCGACAATACGCTGATTCAAGCCAACGCCACCTATGCCAAGGACCGCGCAGGTCTCTATCAGACCCTGGCCAGCACTTTGCAACACTATGGCATCAACATCATGGATGCAGCTACCGGCAACGTGACGACTGCGCCCGTAGTTCCAGGGATTTTACCCGCCGGGCCCGGGAAAGAACCGACCACCACGCCTGGCTCAACAGCTCCGCCCACAACGCCGCCGCCGCCCACTCAGTAAGCAATCCGTTTCGAGACGCAAAGGAAAGCCCGGCCCGCTAGTCGATCAGCGTGCCGGGCTTCGCTTCCTGCTGTCCAGTCTCTGAAGTTCCTACCAAAACAAATCTGTCATCCTGAGCCAAGTTGGGCTCCCTTTTGAGCCAAACGCAGTCGAAGGACCTGCTTTTTCACTGCTGGATTTATGCAGGACCTTCTGAGACAGCAAACTACCGTTCCGCGACCAGGTCAAGAAGCTCAAAAAACTCCGGAAAGCTGATGGCAGCCGCTTCAGCCCCCTGGATCAGAGTCTCACCCTCCGCACGAAGCGCGGCCACGCTGAACGCCATGGCGATGCGATGGTCGCTGCCGGAGTCGATCACAGCTCCATGCAGCGTCTGCCCGCCGGGCACATCAAGACCGTCCTCAAACTCTTCCACCTCCGCGCCCATGGCGCGCAAATTGCTGGCCACCAGCGCAATGCGGTCGGATTCCTTGACGCGCAGCTCCTTCGCGTCGCGAATGCGAATGCCCCCGCTCGTGTAAGGCGCAATGGCCGCCAGCACCGGCAGTTCGTCGATGAGTTGAGCGGCCAACGCTCCACTCACCTCCGTCGACCCCAGGCCTTCGGGCGGCGCGGAGATCTGCACCGTTCCAATCAGCTCCGCATTCTTTTCTTCCAGATGCAGAACCGAGATGCGGGACCCCAGGGCCGTGAGAACGTCAAGCAGCGTGGCACGCGTGGGATTCAACCCCAATGAATCAAAAAGCAGCGTAGAGCCGGGAAAGAGCGCCGCCGCGCAGAGAAAGAACGCGGCCGAAGAGATGTCTCCCGGCACCACCCCCTCAATAGCGTGCAGCTCTTGCGGCCCGTCGATCGAGACCGACTCGAGCGTGCGCGCAACCCTCGCTCCAAAGGCGCGCAACGCCAGTTCGCTGTGATCCCGGGTGCGAACGGCCTCACGAACCGTCGTAGTCCCTGCCGTCTGCAGACCGGCCAGCAGCACGCATGTCTTCACCTGAGCACTCGGCACGGGCGTCGTGTAGTCGATGGGCTGGAGCGAGCCTCCGTGAATGGTCAGCGGAGCATGGCCGTCTGTCAGCACCAGCCTCGCCCCCATCGCTTCCAGCGGCTTGCGGATGCGCTCCATGGGACGCCGCGAAAGCGAGGCGTCGCCAATCAGCGTGAAGCTGCCTTCCTGCGCCGCCAGCAGCCCCGAAAGCATGCGCATCGTCGATCCCGAGTTGCCGCAATCGAGCCCGGGGTCGCACGGCGTCACGCGACCCGCAACCCCAGTCACTTCAATAACCCCATCGCCGGTTCGGTTGACCCTGGCCCCCAGCGCCTGCATGCAGGCCAGCGTCGACGCGCAATCGGCCCCGGTGGAAAAATTGCTGAAGCGCGATGTGCCTTCCGCAAAGGCAGCCAGCATCCCATAGCGATGGCTGATGGACTTATCGCCCGGCAGGCGAAGACTTCCGTAGATATTGCGTGCGGGGCGGATGATTCGTTCTTCGGTCGAGGTGGGCAAACTGGCTCCGGAGGCTGCGTCAAATCAAGTTTACCGGACCAGAACCTTTTTGGGGATTTGCCTGAAAACCCTCGCGTTGTCCATGGTACTTCGGCGCAAAAATCCGTCGCCAACTCTGGAATTTCAGGGGCGAAGGCTGAGAGAATACATGCGAAGGAATCTGCGTTTGAACCGCCGTCCTTCCGGGAAGAACGTCTAACTCCTTGGTGCCGGCCGATCCTTTCGAGCCGAATCCTTAGTGCCTCAATCTCCAAAAGGAGCAGCGCTCTGCGGGCAACCGATTCCGATTCCGACGATTTCAGAACGGCCTCCATCAAGAACCAAACGAACCTGCGCGCGCGGAGCAAGACCCCCTGGCTCCAAGCCTCGCTGCGCATGGGTTTATGTTTTCTGCTTGCCTGCATGGTGATCGGGGCAGCGGCGCAGCAAGCCGAGCGGCAAGCCCCCGGGAGGGGCGGTGCGCCATCGCCAGAGATGCTGCCCGAGATCCCCGCGCCGCAAACCTCAAGTTTCCAGTCCGCAAACCCCCACTCAGCAACTAACTCCGTGTCGCAAGATTCTGCCCAGGAATCGATTCCGTCAGGAAGCGCCCCTCCAGGCAGCGTACACGGCGTCGTGACCAACCAGGACGGAGCGGTCTATGAGGGCGCGCATATCGCCCTTGCTTTGACCGCCGGACCGGCTGGAGAGACGGTGAGGCAGACATCGTCTGACGGCAGCGGGCGT
>JBEKVS010000084.1:0-26619 GCA_049513795.1 Occallatibacter sp.
GCACACTGTCCCCGGGTTCAAGCAGCCGCCGCGTATGCTTCCCGGTAGCAAAGAGCATGCGGTGCTTGGCGGGGTTGGGAGCCTTGTTGGCTACGCAATGCTGGGAAGCGTGGACATTCACCCCCGAACGCATCTCGCCGGTGACATTCTCCTTCGCCGCCCGGTTCACAATCTCCTGGATCGTGAAGTCCTTACGCTCCGGATTCTCCCTATGAAGGAGAGCGGCCGCCAGAAAAACTTCGGCGGCGCATGAAACATCGATCGAAACTCCCTGCCCTGTCATAATTCTTCCCTCCAAGCGTTCTTTGCAATGACTCGCTCATCGCACTTCGCATGTCCAATGTGAACCCCGCCGCAGAACTTGCACCGGTAGGCAGCGAGCGCGTCAACTGCAAGACCGTATGCATAATCCGCCGGATTCGCATCTTCGCATGCGTCACCCTGCTGAACCGTACCTTTCTTCCACAAGAAGATTCCCAACGGCAAAAATCGATATTGTCCATTTCGACTCTCCCTTCGGAGCGATTCAGTATTCGCTCGGTGTGATTATGACACAATATCGTGACACTCGGTATATTTTCGAAATTATTCATTATTTGTCCTCCTTCTCTGGAGGGGATTTGTTCGGGCCCGATAATGCTTTATCATGATCGTGCAATGGCGTTTCCGATTAAAACCTGTGTTGTTTGCGGGGAAGAGTTTGAACTCAGGCCCAACAAGCCCGGCTTCGCCAATCGGTGCCCGGAGTGCAGCGAACCGGAAGCCGATGCAGCCGAAAAGCCTTCGCTGGAGAGCACGGCAACCCATGCAGACAGCGGGCTGAATGCCGAGCGGCGCCGTGCTATTCGCGATCTGCTCTATCGCAACGAAAGCTGACGGCCAAGTCGTGGGCTGGTTTGAATCAAACTGACCCGCTACCAACGGCAAGTTTCGAGCCGAGGTGGTGTGCGCCTCTGATCTACCATCGAGAGAGCCATGCCCGCCAAACCCAGGCTCGGACAGAACTTTCTCAACGACGCAGACGCCATCCAGCGCATCGCCGCATCGCTGGGCGACCTTTCCGGGCGCACAGTCGTCGAGATCGGGCCTGGCGCCGGAGCCCTCACATCCGCTCTTGTGCATCGCTCCGCGCACGTGCTTGCGGTCGAACTCGACCCCGGCCTGGCCGCGCATATTCGCACTCAATTCCAGCCGGAGAAATTGACTGTCTGCCAGCAGGACGTGCTCGGATTCGACTTTGCAGCAGCATCGGCTGCGGCGGGCCGGGCGCTGCTGGTGTTTGGCAACCTGCCTTACTACATCACCTCGCCGATCCTGCTCAAACTGGCTGCCAGCCATGCCGCGATTGATCGCGCAGTCCTGATGGTGCAGCGGGAAGTTGCCGACCGCATTACCGCTGAGCCGGGCTCGCGCGACTACGGCCTGCTCTCGGTCACCGTGCAAATCTACGGCCCCGTCGAACAGCTGTTCACGCTCGCTCCTTCTTCTTTTTCGCCGCCTCCTGATGTGCATTCCACCGTGTTTCGATGGCGGCTCGCGCCCCGGTTCACGGAACTCGACGTCGAAGAGAAGACCTTTTTGCCCTTCGTCCGAAAGGTCTTTGCGCAAAAGCGAAAGACTCTTTCCAACAATTTGCGCGCCGCCGGCATCGCGCCACCAGTTATCTCTTCGGCTCTCTCCTGCGCAGCTATCGACACACGCGCGCGCGCCGAGGAATTGCCGGTCGAGACACTCGCCAACCTCTGGCGTACTCTGCAAGCATCCGTAGCCGGCCAATAACTCGCTAAGTGTCTCTCAACCTAACGATGGATGAAGGGATAACTCATCGCAACACTTGTCATGCCTCAGTGTCTCGATGTATGTGAGCGCGGAACGGCACTGAGCTACGAATCAAACCGCCGCCTCCCAAGGAGAATTACCATGAAAGTTTCTTTGCTTGGCGTCGGACTTCTCGCACTGAGTTCCACCATCGGCTTTGCGCAGGCCGCGTCTCAGCCTTTGGAACACCGCACTGCAACCATTAGCCAGCGCCGCGAACATCAGCAGCAGCGCATCGCGCAAGGCATCCGCACCGGACGGCTGAACGCACATCAGGCTGGCCGCCTGGAACGTCGCGAAGCCTCAATCGGTCGCCAGGAGCACCGCATGCGCGTGACCGGCCATGGCCGTCTCACAGGTGCGGCCCGTGTCCGGCTCAATCGCCGGCTGAACCGTACCTCCCGCGCAATCTATCGCGCGAAGCACGGCCGGGTGAGGAGACAGGCTTTAATACGGCAGTAACTTGTCTGCCGAATCATCATGACGCAATGAAGGCCCGATTGTAACCGGGCGGCCTTTGATCTTAGCAGCAATCTGCTAACTGATTGCTAGTCCCAAACAAGAAGCCGCAGACGGGAAGCTTCGTGATGAAGCTACCCACCTGCGGCCATGGTTCTGATGCTAACTTGGGCGACCGCGCCTTCGACAGTTTTAGTGATGGCCTCCGCCACCACCGCCGCCGCCACCACCACCTGCGCTGGCGTGCCCCCCGCCACCACCGCCGCCGCTAAACCCTCCGCCGCTAGGTGCCGCGTGGCTAGCTGAGAACCCACCTCCGCCGGATGCCGCGTGAGACGCGCCCGCGTAGCTTCTGGCTCCGGATACGGCTCCTGGGCGGCTGACGCCAAAGGTTGGCCCGGCGCCACGTGGTTCCCCTCCGGTAATTCTCACTCCTGAATTCGCCGCCACGGTGTGATTCACAAAGCCCGATGCGGAATGGTCATATTGAGGACGGGCACTAAGCGAATGGAAGGGCACAACCGCATGTCCGGCGATGTTCACCACACCGTTTCTGTCCCGGGCAGGCAGCACGCTCGTTCCCCCGGACGGCTTTCTGCTTACCGCGATCAGCGTTCCGGCCGATAATGGCCGGCGTGGCGGACGCGGACGAAGCGGAGGGCGATAGCCGCCATAACCGATTCCGATATTGGGGCCGAAATAGCCGCCCCCACCCCACCACGGATTGCACCCGCCAAATCCAGGCGCCCATCCCCAGCCAAAGCTGTCGTAATAGTTCCACATTCCGCATTGGTAAGGAAGGTAGCCCCACGGGCTGGCTGAAATCCACGTGTATCCGTACCCCGGCGACATCATCCAATTGCCCTGGCCGTAGGGATCCCATCCGGGGTTCGAAGCTTCATAAGGCGACCAGATGTTGCCCTGGCCTGGAACGTTATACCAGTTGCCGTTGGCATCGAGGTCGTTCCATGCCGGATTGCTGCTGTTGGAATAGTCCTTGGTGGCCCCGGTCTTGGCCGCGGATTCGGACGTCAACACCTGATCCCGGTCAGAGTTCCAGGAATCCCACGAGTCCGGCTCGATGGTCTCATTGAGCGTGTAGTGCGTCGCGTCGGTTGCGCTGAGAGCCACGCTTTCCCCTCCGTGCAGGTCAACCGTGACGGCACTGCCGTGCTCCAGATGTGCATTCCCGGAGAACACCGCGAGCTCTCCCGGAGGCGAATCCAGGTTGATGCGCAGGACGGTGAATCCGCTTGGGGAAACCTCGCTTTCGCCGAAGTTAACTTTGATCTGGCCGCTCTGGCCGGCGCCTTGCAGCTCGAAGTATCCCAACCCGCCGTTCAGAGTAATCTCCGCTTCACCGTTGGCGCCGCTTCCGCGCAGGACAGTCAGGGTAAGAGCACTACTGGGAGAAAGGCGGGCCACGCTGCCGTCTTCGAATTGAATCTCTGCCCGGCCGTCTTCGGCGGTGGTGACGGTTGCGCCTTCAAACAAAGGTGTATTGGCAACAGCTGAGGCGGCGAGTACTTGCTTTCCTTGGGTAATCTGCACCTGGCCATCGACGCTGTTCAGGCGCACGGCGCGGGTTGCGGGCGCAGCCGCGTCTGCGTCGTCGGCAAGCGCAGCCGGTGCAAAGCCCTGGGTGCATACCGCAAATATCGCCAACCCAAGCAGACCGACGCCAAGAGAGCGCCGAGTCAGCACTCCGCTAACTTGAATGTCCTGCTCATCTCTGCTCATGGAATCCACCTTTCCATCGCACCGCATGCCGGCCACGGCTTGAATAGCGGGCAACCCGCACCGCATTTGACAGGTCCCTCAATGCAAAGTTACTCCAAAATTTATTTTTGCGCCTGCTTTATCCTTCGGCCCGTGCCAGCAAAAGCTTCGCCCGCTTCCTGACCCGATCCATAACTTCGGGATCTTCCGCAAGCCGTTGCAGTATCCCTTTGATGGTGCAGACCTGCTGCACCCGGCCATCCCCGACGGCTTCAACCAGAAATTCGGTCTCCTTGTCCAGCCCCAGGCGGTCGTGCTGGAGCAGCGTTTCCAGCCTTGCCCCTTCCACGATGGCCGCCGCAACGGCCACCAGCGAGTCGCCCAAACCCTGGATATCCTTTTCCTTGGAGTAGTTGAATGAGCAACTTCCTTCGCCATCCATCCCCTTGTAGCTGATCTTCTTCCACCCCTGGAAGGCAACTTTCAAATGGCTCTCGCAGCCAGATGCGAATAACTGGTGCTGGTGGGCAGTTGCAAATGCTCGTTGCGCGAAACCTTTCGCAACGTGGATGTCCCGATCCACATCGGCGGCCTGCATCCCCTGCGACGGATCCATCGGAGCGTCGCCGTGCTCGGAGCGAAAGTGTCCGCTTCCGTCCGGGGAAAGGCTGAGGACCCAATGCGACGGTGTGAGCCCGGGGTTTGAATAATCCATCTCCAGCGCGGGCTCAGCCTGGGCGAGGGCATGTGTGGCGAATGCCAGGGCCGCCACGACTAAGCACGGCGCCCTCATAGGCATACCTCTCCAGCGCGCGATCCCTGGGACGATAGCGTCTGCGCGGTATGAATATGACAGATGGCGATGGCCAGAGCATCGGCTGCATCCGCGGGCTCAGGGACTTCGGCCAGATTCAGCAGCCTCGCTACCATGAACTGAACCTGCTCCTTTTTGGCTAATCCATAACCCACCACGCTGGACTTGATTTTGAGGGGTGCATACTCGGCAACGGGCAGGCCCAATGTTGCCGCCGCCAGCAGCGCCACGCCCCGCACCTGGCCCAACTTCAATGCCGACTTCGCATTCACCGAGTAGAATACCCCTTCAATGGCCACGGCATCGGGCGTCCATCGCTCGAGTTCTCCACTCAACTCGCGGAATACCTGGGCCAGCCGCTCGGCCGTTGTGAGCGCCTTCCTCAACCGGATGGCTCCCATGGCCTTCAACAAAAGCCGCGGCTGACGGCCTGTATCTTCCAACTCAACAACGCCGTACCCCGTGATCTCAGTACCGCAGTCGATTCCAAATACCCGCATCGGGTCCAAGTCTACCGCACCACGGGTAGTGCACGCAGCCCCAAAAAGCAACAGCGAACCTAAGGCTCGCTCCGGCCGCTGCCGTTGGACTGTTGGGATTGGACTAAATGGCACTATTGGTTCTAAATAAGTTGTTGATTCTACTCCGCTCATAAATAGCGGTTGATGGGTTCCAGGGCCGCGGTTGAGCGCAGGCAACGACACAGAAACAGCGGCCCTTTTGCACGTCTATTGCTTCTACATCGACACGACAACCAAGCCGTTCGGACATCCATATGGAAAGTCACTCGGATTGCATGCCTTGTTCGGTATCTTGTAGGGCGAATCCGGGCTCTCACTGATGCTGGTCGGGGTGATGGTGTACACGAAGAGTTGGAAATCGGAACTCAGTGCGTAGATGTGATTGCTGTTGTCCCACTGCATATAGCCAATCGGAGCGCTCGTGAGCGTCTTGCTATAGGGTGTAATTGGATTCGCCCCGTTGAAGTGAAAAACCTGCAGCCCATTCTTCCCGAGATTCCCCGGAGGACCCTGAAGTTCGCCGATCACGGGGCCTCCCGCAACCGCAAGAAGCTTGCCCGATGGGGACATTCTCATAAGCGTTGGGCCCACGGCCGGAATCGGCATCTTTTCCCAGTCATTGGTCGAAGAAATGTTCCCTGCGCTATCGATCGAATAGCTTACGAGCCGAAATGGACCATAGGCCTGATCCGGCGAGCCACTATACTCATCGGATCCCAGGGCGATGGCCAGGTGATTGGTTGGATCGGCCGTCAAAATCCATTGAAGAAACTCAAATGGCGGCGGAGGTTCCGGGTCGGTCTCTTCAAAGCTCCAATTCGCAAGCGCGCCGTTGCTCTCACGAATCAATGCAGCGTAAGGAGTGTGACCATAGCCGATACCAAAGTCGACGTCCACGGCATAGGCAAAATTGTCATTCCCGGTGATCGAGATCGGGCCCAACTCCGCCCCAGCATGGGTGTTCACCACTGCGTCGCCAATGTAGATAAGCGAGCCGTCGGCCTTGCCGATCTCATAAGTCTGGTAATCGGTGCATGGATTGTTGAAGGGGTACTTCGGTTCCAATTCAATCTGCAGATATCGGCCGGTGTGGTCGAGAACGCCACCCAGGGTCGTTCCGCAGTCGCCGCCGGCGTAATTCTCGGTGTCGATCTCTGACAGTTGATCCCCGATGGCTCCATTGGAATCGACTGGGTAGACGTGAATCCACTCCGCGCCCAGGGTAAAGAAGTATTTCCCGGTACTCCCAAGCATTCCGCCCACGGTCTTGAACGGTGAGCCTTTTACCAGGGTGAGCTTCCCGTTCGTGGCTGCGTCGTAAAGATTCACTCCGTTCGTGGTCTGCAGGTAGACATGTGCCACCGGGCTGACAGTGGCCGCACTTGCGATTGCCTCGTCGGTCGTGGATTGGGCGAAAGCTGCTGCTGTCGATAACATGACCAGACTGACAGCCAGCCCCAACACTCTTATTGCGTGCGTCATTTGTGCCCTTCTTTCATGGTTCGCCCGTTGTGGAAGGACTTGCATCCCGCTTCTTGAGAAGCTGGCGATCACAAGAAGCTGAGTTCTGCCATTCCTCGCTGGCCAGCTAGTTGCAGTCCGGCTGGGGTTGCGGACGCGCCATCCGAGATCGTGGGTCAAGCTTGATGCACCCTCCTCTCACCCGTCTGTGATGGCCGGCACGGAATTCGCCTGACAGGACAACTTCCCGGGGATTGAACTTGTCGCTCCCCGCCGGAGAGCCCCAGGGTTCGAAGGGTGAGCCAAATCACTGGAGCAGGTGCTCCGAGACACACCTCCGCATCGCAATTGGGGCCATACTTTCTCTTGCGAGGTGAATGCTATGAAGGATTCAGCTCCTGCTTCTCCACTTGATTCGGCACAAAATCCAGCTATGACTCGCTGGGTTCATCCGAAGGTTATCCTTGTCGCCACCGATCTAAGCGACCTGGACCAGTTAATCCCGCTTGCCGTGGAACAGGCGTCTGAAACGCGGGCCAGGCTGTTGTTGCTGCACGTTCTCCCCGCCGCCGCGTCCTTGACTGCCGACGAATCCGGAATGCCCTATTACGATCCTGCAGGTGCATTCAATTTTGCCGCAAAAACTCTGGAGCCTTGGTGCGAATTCATGCGGCGCAAAGACATCGCCTGCGAAGCCCTGGTGCGCAGATGGAATCCCGCTCAACAGATTCTGTCAGTGGCCCGCCAGTTCCGAGCGGACCGCGTCATTTTGGGCACCCGGAGCCGAAGCCGGCTGAGCAAGTTGCTCCTCGGTTCCGTTGCAGAACAAGTGCTTTGCTCGATCAACCTCCCGGTCGTGACTGTCGGGCCCGATGCTCAAATTCAGTCGAATGCCGAGCCTCATGACCGCGTCGTTCTCCATGCCACCACACTCAGAGAGAACTCTCGCCCGAGTGCGGAGCTTGCTTGCCGGGTTGCAGCCAGGCAGAGCGCAAAGCTTGTTCTGCTTCATGTTCTTCCGCCACTGGATTCGGCCCGCTCGGATCTCCCCCTGGAGAAAGAGCTCTTATCGGGTGGTGCCGGGTGCACCAACGGTTCCGCCGGGCTTGATTCGGCTGTGATGAATGAATTGCGCGAATTTGCCGCGGAAGTTAGCGCCGATTGCGGTATCGCGGTGGAGAGCCATGTGGTCCACGGAAATCCATCCATCGAGATCCTCGCGGAGGCATTCAAGCGCCGAGCAAGCTTGATTGTTCTCGGCGCCCGGCACCACACACTGCGTGAACCGCAAACCGAGCCGGCCGCAGCGGAGACCGAGCTGTTGGCGATTCCCCTCTAAAGAAGGCACCCATCATGACTGGACTAGTCCAGGATGTGCGCGGCAGGTTTGTTGCCCGGTCCGCTTGAATCCATGGAGGTGCGGCACGCTTCGGTCCCCCACAATTTTCTCAGACCATCTTCTTCGAATGCGTCCCGGCCGCCTGGCTGAGAAGGCTAAACGCGGTCACGACTTGGGCGAGTCCGCACGCCCGGCATTTCCTTGGCCGGAGCGAGGCTCTAAGCTGGCCGCGTCCTCTACGCCAGCAAGAGCATCGGTGTCGAGCCCATGTTCGTGCCGGTAGTGCTCCACAGGCATCTTGCCATCCCACCAGGCCCAATTCATCGGATACACATCGGGGTCGAAGAGTACCTGGTAAAGGTGCCACACGACGATGGCCAATGTGGCCAGAATTGCCTCGTAATAGTGGATGGCCGTGGCCACATCCACCCACCAGCGGGCCAGCAGGTTACCCACCCAGACCTTGGCCCACATCATAATGCCAGTGAGACCCATCAACGCCGTGCCCCACACGAGCGCCCAGTACTCGGCCTTTTCCGCATAGCTGAAGCGCCCATACATCGGCCGCTGCTTGCCCAAGCCAAGATAGTAGGCCATGGTTCCCCAGGCGTCGAATGCGTCTTTGGGGCGCGGCGCGAAGTCCCAGATAAGGCGGCGGCCTTCGCGCGTGGCGGCGAGGTAGAAGATGTGATAGATGCCGGCCGCGATCAGCACGACTCCGGCCACGCGATGGATGAGACTGCGCAATTTCTCGCCCATGGCCAGCGCTTCAGCCAGCCAGGAGTTAGGGAATTTTAGCGCGAAGCCGGTAATCACGAGAACGATGAAGCTGGTGAGAAGAATCAAATGCTGCCAGCGCTGGTTGGTGGTCATGCGCGTCATGTACGGGTTTTGAATCCTGCGTCTGGCAATGGCCTTGCCGCGCCAGATAATGGCGTTGTGCAGAAACATGGCGCCAATGACGGCGAAGATGAGAACCAGGTAAATCCATCGCACCCAGCGGACCGCCGTGGGGCCAACGTCCTTCGAGGCGCTGCGGTCCATGTGCACCTTGGTCAATGTGAACTTCTGCGTTACACCGTCGTGACACTTGCCACAGGTTTCATTCAGGTGGGCACGATTGATGGTGGAGCGTGGATCGCTGGAGGGCAGAATGTCGTGCACGCCGTGGCAACTGGAGCAGTTGGCCGCGACAATTGAGCCGCCTTCGGAAGCCAGCCCGTGATAACTGTCGAAGTAAGTATCGACGCGGTTGCCGGGGATTCCGAACTCCTGCGAGAGGCGCACGCCTTCATGGCAGCGGGCACAGGTATCGCGCGAGACATTCTGCTGCGCGGTGGGCGAATTGGGGTCTACGTGCGATTTGATGGAATGAATGCCGTGGCAGTCGGTGCAGACGGGAGCCATTTGATTGCCACGGGCGATGGCCTGGCCATGAATGCTCTGGTTGAAGGCGCCCTGAATTTGCACATGACACTTGCCGCAGGTTGCTGGGACGCTGGCCTTGAAAATAGGCGATTGAGAATCGCTGGCGGGAAGAATCTGATGCGCGCCGTGGCAGTCGGTGCAGACCGCGGCTTTTTGCGAGCCATTCTCGATGGCGCGGCCATGCACGCTCTGCTGATAAGAGATGAATGCCTGAGGGCCGTCGCCGCCGGACGACACGAGGAACTTTTGCCCATGGCAACGGCCACAGGTGGTGGGGATATTGGCGTGATTCACCGGAGACTTTTTATCGTCGGCGGCCAGAGCTTCGTGTGCTCCGCCGTGGCAGTCCTGGCAGTTTGCCGCCGCAGGAGCGCCGGCTGCGGCTGGCCTGGCATGCCGGCTGTGCGCGTATGCTTGCTGCGCATCCGCATGGCACTCGGAGCACGTGACCTTCCTCGGCGTGGTCTCGTGGACCAGGCTCTTGACATCTTTGTGGCAATCCACGCAACCGAAGAGCGCGCCGTGGGCCGAATGCTTGAGCTTGCCTTGCTCTACAAACAGACTGACAGTCTTGCCGTTCGACACGGTTGTCAGCGTTGCGTCGGAGTGACAAGTAAGGCAGTCATTGTCATTGAGCTTATGCTCCGCGCGCGCCGGGACAACCTGACAAAGCAACAAAAGGAAAAGCGCGGCAACAAAGATACTTCTACTAGGCTTCACTCCACCGAGGAGATGCCTCTTACAATGAAACCGCAGTGATTGCAGTCACAAGTTTGGGATCGAATACTCAAGACCTATCCTCTCCCATCAAGCGAAGTAAGCGCTCAGCGTCAGCACCAGCAGAGTTATCCCGATAAGGATAGCCGTGAAACCAATGACCCTTGCGAAGTTAATCCACCACGATGCAGGCGGCGCAGCTATACGCGACTCTAGCTTACCTTCTTTGATCAACCGGGCATACTCTTGCGATCGCTTCTCCTTGAACTCTTCCTCACTTTCCACGCCGGTAAAGATCACCATGTCCATGGGAAAGCTACCCGGCCGCAGATGCGTGTTTACGAAGTGAATGGAGAAGATGAACAGAATCGCCAGCAGGCCTTCTTCGCTGTGCACGACGAGTACCGCATTGAGCGCCCAGCCGGGAAGAAACCGCGCAAAGAACGGCGCAAACCACATGGCATAGCCGGAGAATCCGATGATCAGCATGCCCCAGAAAACCGCCCAGTAATCGAACTTCTCCCAGTATGCGTAGCGCTCGAAGACAGGCCTCTTGCCTAATCCCATAAACCAGCGTAGATGGCCAATCAGGTCTTTCACGTCCTTCCAGTTGGCCACCATCGACGTCGCGCCCCAGAAGATTCCCTTTTCGCGATTGACTATGCCGCGAGTGAAAATGTCTTTTAAGTGAATCGCAAAGGCAACTGTCAATACCACGGCGCATAGCTTGTGAAGGAAGATGATGGCGCCAAATCCGCCCACTGCTGCTGCAAACCTCCGCGCCCAGAAGCTTTGGCTAAAACGCATGGGAAGTCCCGTTGCCGCGAGGCCCAAAAACGTGGTGAACAGCACGCCATGCATATACCTCTGCGCGGCCGTAAATCGCGTGAAAAAACGCGGAGACGTCGCTGCGGCTTCCGTGCTTGCAACAATGGCTTGCATCGGCTCAGACATGATTTCCTCCTTGAATCGACTTTCTCTTGATCTGTTCATACCGCGAGCGGATCAGCCACAAGATAGTGTGGATCAAGAAGAACGTCAGCACGCTGACCAAGAGAAGATTCATGAATAGCCCGATGTAATAAAGGGCAGGATTCAGCTTTCGGTTGCGCGCATTCGCATGCGGTTGATATTGCACAAAGCGGGCGTTGGCGCCGGCATGACAGCGGCCGCACGTGGTCACCAGGTTTGCCTTGTTAATGGGCGAGCGCGGATCGGATGCGGGCAGAATTTCATGTGCCCCGTGACAATCCCAGCAGCGCGCCGTTTCCACGTATCCGCCCAGGGAGCCCAGCTGCGAGTGGAATGTGTCCCGATAGGTTGAGAACTTTTCTTTGTGGCACGAGCCGCAGATGGGCGTGGACTGGGTGCGGAATGCCGCCTCGGTTGGCTGAACAATAGCATGCGCGGTGTGGCAGTTGGAACAGTCCGGCGCATCCATATGCCTGGCAGCCACCGCTTTTCCATGCACGCCTAGTTGGTAGTCTGCATTGATGCCGGCGTGACAGGTGCCGCAGGTCTTGGGAACGTTGGTCTTGAAGGTCGCACTGCGCGGATCTTTATGGCTCAGGATGTTATGCGATCCATGACACGTCTGGCAGTTTGCCGCAACCAGCAATCCCTCTTTGCTCAGCGCAAAACCGTGGATCGAGTCGATGTAAGACGGATAAACACTCGCCATTCCGTGCTTGCTCGCCATCCCCTCTGTGCCGTGGCATTGCCCGCAGGTGCGGGGTACGTTGAGCGGATACACCGTCGACTTCGGATCTTGCTTCGGATAAATGGAATGTGCGTCTCCATGGCAACTGGTGCAGGGATGGTCTGCACCATCGGCATGCACGCTGCCCAGCAGGCCGGTCTCTTCGTCGGCATGGCATGTGGAGCACTTGACCGGAGTTACATGCTCGGGGTGAGGATACTCCTTGATAGCGCTGTGGCAATTGGTGCATTCCAGACTTCCGTGGATGCTCGAATGAAACCTTTGCGCATCGACGCTTATACTGTGCCCCGACCCGTCTTGCATTCCTGCGTCCCCGTGGCAGGCGAGGCAATCTGTCTGTGCCTGCGCCATGCCCAGGGTCGCCGCTGCCAGCACCACGCACGCAAGTATGATGGGCATATCGGAGGAGACCGCTTTCATGTTTTCTCCGTTCAATCGCTGACCTATCCTTTCGAGGGAGACAAAAGGGGCTCTCCTTCTTCGGCTTGCGCCGCGAGGTCAGGTCTGTCTTGTAGAATTCCTACCTCTGGAGCGAGCGAATGAATGCTGTCACATCCTTGATCTGCTCGTCCGTCAGTTTGTCCTTGTAGGCGGGCATCTTGCCCTTGCCGTCCCTGGTCGAGGTGATGAACTGGGCGTCAGAGGCCTTCATCATCTCCGGGGCCTTGAATGAAGCCACCTTGAAGTTCTTCGCTGTCGGAGTGGTAGCAAGCCCATCCGCGCCGTGACACATCGCGCACTTCTTTTCGTAGACATTCTCTCCCGGTGCCTGCGAAAACGCGGGCCATGCAGTCGCGGCGCCGAGCAGCAAAAGGGCAGCCAATCGAATTCCCTGAGTCATTGAGTCTCTCCTTCGGGCGGGCACAGAGTCAGCCCAGCCATTGCAAGTGATAACGCTTACAGTTTGGCAACGTATGTGATGGGGACCACAGGCCTAGGCAAACTCCCAACTCGCAATGGTCTCAGCGTGCCGGTGGATGCCCTCCTTTCCAAGCAGGCTGCGGGACTTTGCAACTGAGGTCAGCGTTCAAGCGCAATCGGACAAGCTACTTGACAATCGATAGTCGAATGTCTACTATCGTCTCCTACCGAGGGTAGAACATCTACCATGGCTACAAAACGGGCACATCAATGCGCGACCCAGGAGAGCTTAGATGAGATGGTTTGGCAAGCGGGATGCAGAGCTGAAGCGAGAACTGCGCAGTGATCTTGAACTGGAGGAAGAGGAGCAGCGCGAGAACGGCTCCTCCGCGGAAGAAGCTCACTATGCCGCACGTCGCGCCTTCGGCAACGAGATGCTGATCCGGGAGCGGACGCACGCGGCATGGGGATGGGCGCGGCTGGAGCGGTGGATGCTGGACCTGGGCTATGCCGCGCGCCTGTTGCTGCGCTCGCCCGGTTTTACCATTACCTGCGTGCTGATTCTGGCCATCGGAATTGGCGCGACGACGGCGATCTTCAGCCTGGTGAATGCGGTGTTGCTGCGGCCGCTCCCGTTTCCGGACTCGGACCGGCTGGTGTGGGTGAGCCAGCAGGATCACTCGCTGCCTGGTGTTGCGTCCGAGTCTCTTAGTTATCCCGACTACTTTGACTGGCGGGCACAGAACCACACGTTGGAAGGAATTGCGTCCTACACCGGGGCTACGGTGACGATGGACCTTAAGGGCGAAATGCAGCGTCTTGATGCGCAGACGGTCTCGTCGAATTTCTTCCGAGTAATGGGTACCCGTCCGATGCTCGGCAGCGATTTTCGCTGGGAGGACGAGAAGCGGGGCGATCGCGCCGTCATGCTGAGCTATTCCTTCTGGCAGTCGGAGTTCGGCGCGGAACAGGGGATCGTGGGCAAACCAATCACAATCGACGGCCACAGTTATGCGGTTGCCGGAGTGATGCCCAAGGGATTTCAGTTTCCCGTCGAAAATCCCGCGCCCGTGCTATGGAAATCGATTGCCGACGAAGCGGAGGGCGAGAGTCCAGCAACCACTCAGCGGGGATTCGACACACTGGGCGTGATCGCGCGGCTGCGTTCGGGCGTGACGGTTGAGCAGGCCAAGGCCGATCTAAGCGTAATCGCAAACAATCTGGCGCGCCAGTATCCCGATAGCAACAAGCAATATACCTCGGCCCTGGTCGAGCCGGAGCTTGCGCACATGACAGGCGACACGCGGCCCGCGCTGCGCGTCGTGTTTGGCGCGGTATCGCTGGTGCTGCTGCTGGTGTGTGCGAACGTAGCGGGATTGCTGCTCGCGCGCGGATCCAAACGAAGCCCCGAGTTCGCTCTGCGGGCGGCAATCGGCGCAAGCCGCGCGGCGATTATCCGTCAGTTGCTGATCGAATCGCTCCTGCTGTCGCTCGGCGGCGGAGTCGCGGGCATCGCGCTGGCCTTTGCGCTGATCCATGTGATGCTGAAGCTGATGCCGGTTGAGATTCCCCGCATCGAAGGCGCCTCGATCGATGGCAGTGTGCTGATTTTCGTTCTGATTGTGTCCGTGGTGACGGGTCTGCTCTTCGGCGCATTTCCAGCATGGCGGCTGTCGCGTTCCGCACCGGCGCTCGCACTGCGCGAGGGAGGGCGCAGCCTCGCCGGCGGCAGGGCGCAGCACCGGCTTCACAATAGCCTGGTGGTCGCGCAGACGGCGATTGGCATGGTGCTGCTGATTGGCGCAGGGCTGCTGATGCGGAGTTTCATTCGCATTCTCAACGTGAATCCGGGCTTCAATCCCAAGCATGTGCTGACCAGCCGCGTAGGGGTGCCCTTCGACGAGACAAAGCACAATCAGCATTACATCTTCTACCAGCAGCTTCTCGCGCGCATCTCGGCGCTGCCCGGCGTGCAGTCGGCATCAGCGGGCTGGCCCATGCCGATGAGCAGCAGCAATGCCACCATATCGTTCAACATTCAAGGCCGTCCGGTTGCCAAAGGAGACGAGCCAAGCGAATCGCTGGGACTTGCCATGCCCGGGTACTTTGAGACGATGAATATTCCGCTCATCGCGGGCCGAACCTTCGCGGACCAGGACGGCCTGACCGGGCAGCCTGTGATCATCATTAATCAGGCCTTCGCCAGGAAATACTTTGCCCACCAGAATCCGATTGGCCAGCATATTCAGGTCGGCGTGGGCGATGACCTCTTCGTGCATCCGGTGCGCGAAGTGATTGGGGTGATCGGCGACATTAAGCACAAGGGGTTGACCGCCGACCTCGATCCGCAGTTTTACTTGCCGTATGCGCAGGCGTTGATCACCAATCCATATCTGGTTGTGCGGTCGAACGGAGATCCCGCGGCAATACGGGCCGCAATTGGCGGCACGATTCACGAGTTGGACCGGAGCGTCCCGGTTTACCAGGCATCGACGTTGGAAGAGTATCTTTCCAAATCAGCTGCACAGCCGCGCTTCCAGACTTTTCTGCTCAGCTGCTTTGCCGTGATTGCGCTCGCGCTGGCGGCCATCGGGCTGTACGGATTGCTCTCGTACATGGTGGTGCAGCGCACGCTTGAGATCGGGGTGCGCATGGCGCTGGGCGCGCAACGAAGGGATGTACTGCGCATGATTGCACAGCGCGGTCTGACTCTGGCTCTGGTGGGAGTGGTTTTGGGGATGGCTGCATCGACGGCCCTGACGCGACTCATCTCCGGCATGTTGTTTCAAGTGCGCCCGACTGATCCGCTGACATTCATGGCAACCGCGGCCATGCTTCTGCTTATCAGTGTTGCCGCAAGCAGCGCGCCGGCAATCCGCGCCTCGCGGCTGGACCCGATGAAGACACTCCGCCAGTAAGAATGCCGCACTCGTCGGAGAGCATGCTGGCTATCGATTGGGGCTTCATTGCCGAGCATCCAATCAAAGGGTTCGCGCGTTGCCCATGCAGGCGCCCTAAATCGCCCAGCAGTCAGGAACGCGATGTGGGCCTCGCTGTGCCTATTCGACCTAAGCACATTCCTGGCACAAAATGCAGAAGGCAAAAGAAAACCCCTTTGCAATCAAGGGGTTTTCTTGCCGGCGAACTGTTGGGATTGGACTAAGGCCATCGCGCTGCCGCGAGTGCCCAATTCAAAAGTTGACCCTGGCGCTCAACTACTCCGCGCAGGGGCAAGCATGGGGTCTGGGGCGCGATGCCCTAGGCCTCAGTCACCTCACGTACGATACATCTGGAACAATCAATCTTCATCAGCTGGATCAACCTCCTTTCCCGTGTAAGCCAAAATTACAAGCTACGGCGCCAGCCCGTCAAGCGCAGTGATCGCCGCAGAAACGGGCCCGAACCTTGGCCGCCCATTGGGGGAAGGCTACCAACTGCCCTCCCACTCCAAGGCGCCGGTATGGTAGGTTGACGAGGCCCACGGAGCGGTGACGGAGAACCTGGCATCGCTCGGGCAGCCCGCAAAGTCAATCTGGAACTGAGTCAGGACTGAACCGTCTGTCGGGATATCGCCCAGCAGGACGGGGAAGGCCGTAGGTGACTGAACCACCGGGGAACAATGCTTCCCGGAGATTTGTTTCAGAGTGAAGCCAGTGATCTCCGTCGCGTAGGCCGGCCCCACGGCGCCGTTGATGGCTTTGAGCGTCCACACTCGAGCATCCTGGCTGCCGCTCTTGGACTCGAGCTTGATCCACAGCCCGACGCCCGGCAAAAGCGTAGGGTCGACTACACCCCAATAAGCGGGCTTGGCCCGCAACTGCATGTCGAACGGCAGCGGATAATCGGTGCGCGCGACCGGGAAGCTGTCCAGCCACGTATCGTCGTCCGCCATACCCCAGAAGGTAACGGCGCTTATCTTGTGCCGCTCCTGCCGGAACACGTCGAAGTAATCCTTGTAGAGCCACCCCTGCTCGGCCAGCACCGAAGGCGGAATGTTGTTGCCGTAGTTCGACGTGTCGTCTCCTGCGTTGTAGACGCTCATGTCGAGCTCCGTGACCTGTTGATCGAGGCCGGGAAACTTTTCGGCGACGGTATCAATCGCCGTGGCCATCGACTGAGGCGTTGGGTAGTTGATCTGGTTGTGCATCTCGTGCCCGATCGCGTCTACCGGAACGCCCCGATCGCGCAGTTCGCCCACGACTTTAACCAGGCATGCAAGCTTGGCCGGATCGGTAGTGCTGTAATCATTGATGAACAGCTTGGTGCCCGGAGGCGCATACTGCTTGGCCGCCTTGAACGCGACGTCAATATAGCTCGCGCCCAGCACGTTGTAGAACGGTCCATGTACGAGGCAGTCTGTTTGGGTTGGATCGATCGGTTCGTTGACCACATCCCACGCATACACCTTGTTGCCGTAGTGCTGCACTTCGTTCTGGATGTGTTCCTGGATGTTCGCAGTGACCGTCGCCTGGTTGGCGGGCGAGTTGGTTCCGTCGCCAAATGCGTAAGCTGGGACCTGTTCGCCGGTTGACCATAGCAGGTTCTGCCCGCGCACACGCATGTTGGCGCAAACCGCTTCACCCACCTCGGCATCGCCATTGGTGTAATCGTAGGTGCCGAGGCTTGGTTCGACCGAACTCCACTTCAGGTCGTTCCCCGGAGTCATGCTGTCAAAATGCTTCATCAGCAATTGCGCATGAGGCCCAGAAAGATCGGTGGTATCCACAGCCGCGCCGATGGGGAACAATCCCGAGAAAGTCTGGTAGATGGATGGAATGTCCTTTTGAATGACGGGCGGCGGAACATAACTCAGTTGGAAGTCATCCAGGTAAAACGACGCCAGGTCGCTGCCCGAAGGCGGAACGGTCTGGAAATAGAGGTAGGCTTCTCCCGGGCTGTAAGGGGCCGACATCGTATATCCAGTAACGCTGATCTGGTGCCAGTTTCCGTCCGCAGGCACGGTGACGCCAGGATAGGCAGTGATGCTTGAGTAGGTTGTATTGCCGTTCAGCGTGGTCTGCACGCTCATGTTGATCACATGACTCGATCCGTCGGTCGGCTGCAACAAGATCCAACCGCTGATGTTATATTCCGAGCCGACATACATCTTGTTGTTCACGCTGATCTGCGGTCCATCGTAGTTGGCCACGCGCCCCGTGGTGAGAAGGGCGCGTGCATCGCCGTTTGGATCGAGCACCGGCGGCACAACATTCATCAGAGTGGAACTGCCCGAACGCGAGCTCCAGCCATCCAGCCCGTCGTCGGCAAAGGTGGTTGTAATGCCCGAGTTATCCTGCTGGCTTGGGCTGAGCGGCGGGGGAGATAACTCGCCGATAACTACATCGTCGATGTAGAACGAGTCTGTGGCGCTGCTGGATTGGAAGTAGAGCACCAGGCTGGTCGGCGGCCCGGGCAAATCGCTGAAGGTCAATGTGCCCATGACCTGGGTCCAGGTTGTGCTTGAAAGCGGCCCGGAGGTCGCAATATTCGCGTAACTCCCTGCCGTGGCGCAGTCCGATGACTTGGTTGAGATGGTCACGGTGGGGTTGCTGCTGTCCGGCGCGGCAAGCAGAACATAAGCGCTTATCTCGTAAGTCGCCCCGGCCACGACATTGGGCACGCTAAGCAGATTCAAGCTCGGCCCCATATAACTGGCCGTTCGATTGGTGGTAAGCAGGCTCAGCGTGTCCCCGTGCGGATCCTGCACCGGCGGCGCAGTATTGGTGAGGGTCGCCGAGCCGAATGGCGCCCAGCCATCCAGGCCTCCGTCGGCGAAGGTGTACGTGGCAACCGGCGTCCCTCCAGGCGGAGGAGCGGTCTCGGTGATCACCACATCCGCCAGGTAGAAGGATTGCGCGCTCGTCGCACCCACCAGTTGCGCGTAAAGCAGCAACGCGTTTTCGGTGGTGCTCACGGTATAGCTGCCGCCGATCTCGGCCCATCCGGAATCGGTGACGGCAACTTCATAGCTGCCGATGGTGTCGTAACACGTGCCGCCGCTACAACTGGGATCGCTGCGCTTGATGGTGAAGTTCGCATTGCCTGCGGTCTCGCTGCCGAGTTGCACCCAGCCAGTAATCGTATATTGCGCGCCGGCCAGCAAAACGGAATTCAGCGAAATGGATGGGCCGCCCGAACCGCCCGAGCCCGTTGTAGTGAGCAGGCTATAGCCGGAAGTTATTCCGGGATAGGTGGCCGCGCTTGAAGCCATCGGCGTGCTGGCGCCGTTGAACGATGCCCAGCCGTCTGCCGTTCCGTCCGCAAAGGTGTAGGTCGCTACCACTTGCGCATGGAGGGATGCGGCGCAGAGGAGCACGAGAAGAGGAATCAAGCAGGAGATCACTTCGATTCGCTTCACAGATTTTGAATGAATTGCTGTTGCGCACGTACGGGACATGGCCAAGTCTCCGCTGCTCGCTGGCAAGCGCACACGTCTCGTGCAAGGGCACGCAGGCGCCAACCGGCTTAATCGCTTTATGCGGGAACTAATTCGATTTATCCCGCGACCGGAACTATATACCCGCGGCGGAATATTCTGTCAAGGAAAATTAATTTTGGATATTCTTGCCGATCGAGAATTGCGCCGATTGACGCGCACAATTTGCCGCCGCATCTGGCGCGTTCTCTCCTGAGGAAGAAGCACTTCGAAGCGGCAGTTTCGATGGGGAACAAATGTGCAATCGCTCTGACTGCACTTAGCCGCGTTTGCCCTGCATCCTTCAGAACGCGCAAGTTCTGGCGCAGAAAATCCTCAGCCAGCGTCTTTTCGCTTGCTGGTGTTTGGAATGCGACGCCGGTGGATTACCCGTTTCAGGCTGGAGCTCTTATGCGAGCGCCAGATTAAGGTTCTCAATGGCTTCGTCGATCTCGGCTGTGCTCTTGTAGCCCACGGTCACCGAGTCGACGCCCGCCGTGTTGAAGGCAAACCGCATGGCCTTTTGCCGGTCTTCGCGGTTGAAGACTCCCTCGCCCACCAGCTTCATGCTGATCACGCCCATGCCTTCCTTGCGCACTTGATGCACGTGCTTAACGACTTCGCTTACGTCGCCTAGATCGGGGCCGTCGGGAATCTCCGCGTCCATGCGCGTGCCGTTGTGGTTGACGCGGATCATGGCTACATCGAGCCATTTGTTGCCCGGCACCTGGCGCAACGCGGGCAGCCCATGCACCGAAGCGCCATGGCTCATGATGGTCTTCTTGTCTTCGGCGGCGAGAATCGCGTCTTGCCAGCGCATGGTGTCGGAGGGCCAGGTCGCCGTGTGCTGCCAGTGGAGCAGCATGATGTCCAAGTATTCCGTATCGATTCTCTTGCGCAGCTCTTCAAGCTTTTCGTGCGGATCGACCTGGTGAAAGGTGGAGACCTTGGTCATGATCCGGTAGCTCTCACGGGGAAGGCCTTTGAGCGCTATGCCCAGCATCTGCTGCGTTTCGCCATAGGATTCCGACGTTTCGAAGAAGCGAATGCCATGGTCGTAGGCGTAGCGAACCTGGCGCGAAAACTCCGTCTGGCCAAGGTCTCGTTGCACCTGTCCGCTCATGCTGCCGGTGCCGAAGGCCAGGCGCGTCACTTTGACGCCTGACTTGCCCAGCGGCACCCAATCGGTGGCCAACCTGCGCTCGGCGGCCGGAGCAAGGGTCGCTGTGCCTGCCAACGCGCCCGCCGCAATGCCTGTCTTGAGAAAATCACGCCGTGAATAATCGCCCATGATCAACCTCCACGCTGGCTTCGCGCTGGCACGCTTGGGGAGAAGCCGTTTGCCCGGATCGTATCATATTGTTCCATTTTTTTTTGCGGCAAAGCGGAGACATGCCAATTTTGGCCTCCGCTCAATGCGCTCGCTCCCGTTAGCCTGGACGAGAACATGTCGCGCAGATTTACCAGCTATGCAGCCACTCTTCGTCGTGGCCGATGCGGACCGGCGCGCCGAAGAGTTCGCTCAGACGACTCTCTGTCAGAAGTTCTGCACGCGGACCGTCACCGACAATCCGGCCGGCGCGCATGAGAATGACGCGCTCAATCTCCGGCAAAATGTCGCCTAGATGGTGCGTCACCAGCACCAGGCCCGTGCCTTCCTGCGCCAGGCGCCGCAACGTCTCACGAAGCTCGCGCTGGGCGGCGAGGTCGAGGGCGTTCGAGGGCTCGTCGAGCAAAAGCTGTTTGGGCCGGTGCACCAAGGCGCGCGCAATGACGATGCGGCGCTTCTCTCCGGCCGACATCTCACCCACCAACTGCTCGGCAAGGTGCGTGGCTTCCATCCGCTCGAGCGCTTCCCAGGATCGCTCCCGCATTTGCGGCGTTACATGCAGGTTGGGCCAGAGCGTTGAAGCAGAAAAGAAGCCGGCCGTCACAGCGTCGAGCCCGGAGGTGACGGCCGTTCGCTCGCCGGGCAGCTCCGCACCCACCACGCCGAAGTGCTGGCGGAGCTGGGTCAGGTCCCAGCGCTCGCGGCCGAAGATGCGCACCCGCATCTCCGGCCGAACGATGGGATAGACCTGGCAGGTCATGGCCATAATCAGCGTTGACTTGCCGCAGCCGTTTGGACCGAGAATCGCCACATGCTCCCCGGTGCGCACGGTGAGGTTGACGTCGTGCAGCACCACGCGGTCCCCGCGTGCCACGTTGACCGCGCGCAGCTCGAGAAACTCGCCAGTGTTTGATTCTTCTGACGCGCCTGTCACAGTCATGGTTCCTCTGGATTCCTGAGCTGTTGGCCCCGACCCACCTGTTAGATTAAATGGGTTAACCACCATGGCCGATGCATCCCAATTTCTCATCCCGCGCGGCTTTCGCTTCGGGGCCGTCAAGGCCGGCCTCAAGAAGAGCGGCCGCACCGACTTCGCCCTCATCGCGGCGGACGCGCCAGCAAGCGCAGCCGCGGCCTTCACTTCCAACCGCGTCATTGCCGCGCCGCTGATCGTCGACAAGGAGAACCTGCGCGCCAGCGGAAGCCGTGTGCGCCTGGTTGCCATCAACGCCGGCAACGCCAACTGCGCCGCGGGAGAACCAGGGCTCGCCGCTGCGCGCGCCACCTGCGCCGCTGGTGCTGAGGCCTTCAACTGCCGGCCTGAAGAGGTCTTTCCTTCTTCCACCGGCATCATAGGCGTTCCGCTCCCGGTGGAGAAACTGATTGCCGCGATGCCTTCACTGGCTGGCTCTCTCGGCTCGGAGTTCGATCACTTCCAGCAGGTGGCACAGGCGATTCTGACCACGGACACGGTGGAGAAGACCGCCTTTGTGCGGTTTGACTGCGATGGACCCGATGGCCCGCGCGAGGTTCGCATCGCCGCACTGGGCAAGGGATCGGGCATGATTCATCCCCAGCTTGTGCCGCACGCCACCATGCTGGTTTACATCCTCACCGACGCGGCTATCGAGCCAGCCGATTTGCTGAGCTATCTCAACCAGTCCGCCGAGCTGAGCTTCAACCGCATCTCGGTAGATGGGGATACATC
The DNA here is from genome assembly GCA_049513795.1 of Occallatibacter sp. Taxonomy (GTDB): domain Bacteria; phylum Acidobacteriota; class Terriglobia; order Terriglobales; family Acidobacteriaceae; genus Telmatobacter. The sequence continues at coordinate 22,311 of JBEKVS010000084.1, forward strand.
GACGAACGATACAGTTCTGCTGCTGGCTTCGGGAGCGTCCGGGGTGAAGATCGGTCCGGGAAACGCCACGTTCGGCAATTCACTGACGCAGGTCTGCACATCGCTGGCTCAGCAGATTGTCGCCGACGGTGAAGGCATTACGCATGTCGTCGAATTGCATATCGAAGGCGCTGCGCATGATGCCGACGCGCTTCGTGTTGCCAAAGCGATTGCTCACTCACCATTGGTAAAGACCGCGTGGGCGGGCAACGATCCAAACTGGGGACGACTCGTAGCGGCCATCGGTTACTCCGGCGCACAGATTGATCCGGACCGGATCGACATCAGGTTTGGCGACTTGCAAATATGCCGTAACGGAGGACGCGCCCGCGAATTCGACGAGGCTGCGGCGCATGCGTACATCTCCCAACCGAGGTTTGCCGTCTCGATTCATCTGAACCAAGGTGCAGGCTCGTGTGTCTTCTGGACCACCGATCTTACCACCGAGTACATCCACATCAACGCGGACTACTCCACATAAACACTTCGCCCGGTTTTGAAACAGCTTGCATTTGCGCAATTCGATGGGCGGCTCACTCTCCGCATTTACAATCGCAGAACCTGTGACACCTGCAACGAAGATGAAGAAAAACAGCCATGTGACCGCACCTGACGACGACACATTCTCGCTGATCTCGAATCAGAAGCTGCTCGCGCTCTATGCCGCGATGGTTGAGTGCCGCGAAAAGGCCTCAAGCGCGATGGCGCAGATGCGTGGGCGGCCGGCTCGAAGGGCTTCGCGTCTCGTCCCCATCGCCGGGTGCGAGGCTGCGGTTGTGGGTGCGGCGATCGATCTCGGCAGCGGGGATACGATTGCCACCGAGCTCTGGCCGGAAGGCTTTCTCAGCGCCGTCAATCGCATTGCATTCATTACTGCGAGAGTGAGGCTTGACGGTCATAGAATTCCGCCAAGCGGGGGCCATCGAAGCATCTCAATGGTGTTTTCGAATAGAAAGAAAGCCGGGCAAGCTTTGTGGCGGAAGATGCTGGAACGTGCCATGGCAGACAGTCTCGCAGTTCTTTTTGTCTGCTTGACTGACGAGCGCGCGGCGCCGCTCGCAGACTCGTTGGCTGACCTTCCAGCGCAAGAACGGCATTACTTGCTTCCTTCGATCACAGTCGACGGGAGCGACGTTGTGGCTGTCTACCGCGTGGCTTCGGAAGCCATCACCCATGCGCGCAAGGGGAACGGGCCGGCGCTGATCGAGTGCGTGATCGCGCCATCCCGCGACCCGATCGAGCACATGGCGCAATATCTTCGCCGGAAAGGGTTGTTGGAAGCGCCGCCGGCGTCGCAAGTCGGTGCGTAAGGGCTAGTGCGTAACCCGCGCAAAAGGGTTTGCCTGCAGCAGCGGCGCGAAAAGCTGACTTTTGCTGGATGGGGAATCCCCTCACGCGAATCACAAATTACCAATTTCCACATCAAAACTGCACCCATTTCCCATATTGGCACGGTCGGTTAGATCCAGGCTTTTGCGCGGCTTAACCGGCAAGCCCAATGGTAAAGTGAGGAAATGGGCTTAAGCGAACATCCGGCCATTTTGCGTTCGATGCGATACGCGGTGCTGATGGCGGGGATATGCATTGTGGCCGCTCAAAACCTGCGCGCGGAGCAGCCCGCCGAAGCGGCAGGCGAAGGGCAAATGAGCAGCGCTTCGGGCCAGAGTATCAGCCACGATGCAACGGACTGCGAACCTTCCCAGACGGGCTCACCTTACATTCCGGTTGACAGCTGGGTGTACCCGGCTCTCTGGCGACTCTACGCCCTCGGTTTTGTTGACACGGTTTACCTGGGCATGCGGCCCTACACGCGGGCGAGCATTGACCACATGCTTGAAGAGACAGCGACGCGCGTTCAAGAGGCCAACCCTGGTCCGGAAGCGGATGAAGCGGAGGCCATCTACGAGTCGCTGAAACACGAATTGTATTTTGAAACGCAGGGCTCATGCGACGACCACAAAGCTAACACGCGGGTCGAGTCGGTTTACTCGGTCGAAAGAGCGATCGGCGGCACGCCTTTGCGCGACAGCTTTCACCTGGGTTCAACCATCATCAACGATTATGGGCGGCCCTACGAGAAGGGCTTCAATGATTACACCGGGGCAAGCGGGTATGCGTCGGCCGGCCGGTACCAGCTTTATGTGCGCGGCGAGTTCCAGGGTGCGCCGTCGGGCGCCGGCTACTCGACCCCGCTGGCGCAGACGCTGGCTGCGCAGGTTGACGCGACGAACTATTTCTTCAATCCCACATGCTACCTGACCAATCTGCCACCGGCGTGCGTCGCCGTGCCGCTGAATCAGCTGGCGACGATTCCGGCCGGGCCGATCGCTTCTCAGACCAATTTACGCATCATGGAAGCCTATGCTTCTGCGAATTACATGAACCACGAGATTTCGTTTGGCAAGCAGGACGACTGGCTGGGGCCGGGGCTGGGCGCGGGTATGGCCTACTCCAACAACGCCGAGAACATCTATTCATTCCGCATCAATCGCATTGAGCCTCTGCGCATTCCATGGCTCTCGTACATCACCGGCCCTTTCCGTTACGAATTTCTGGTGGGCTCGCTGAAGGGGCACATTTATCCCAACGACCCATGGGTGCACGTCGAGAAAGTGAGCTTCCGGCCGACGGAGAACCTGGAGTTCGGCTTCGAGCGTTCAGCGATCTGGGGCGGCAAACTGCATGAGCCCATTACTCTGCACACCTTTCTCCGCAGCTTTTTCAGCCTCTCCGCGGCGCCGGGGCCGAGCGTAAAGGACTCGCCGCAGGACCCGGGAGCCCGCTTCGGCTCGTTCGATTTTTCTTACCGCCTTCCCCTGCTGAGAAGATGGCTGACTTTCTACACCGATTCGGAGGCCCACGACGAAGTGTCGCCGGCCGATGCACCGCGGCGGTCGAGTTACAGGCCTGGGATCTACCTGTCCCATGTGCCTTGGATTCCGAAGCTCGACCTGCGCGCCGAAGCGGCCAACACCGACCCTTCGACCACCGACAGCCGGGGGGGGCATTTCGAGTACTGGGAAACTCTCCAGAGACAGGGTTATACCAACAAAGGCGTGCTGTTCGGCGACTGGATCGGCCGCGAAGACAAAGGCGGACAAGGCTGGGCCACCTATCACCTGAGCGGCAACGAGTGGCTGCAGGTGGGCGTGCGCACGCAGAAGGCGACCAAGGACTTTATCCCCGGCGGAACGACTTTGAGCGATGTGACTTTTCAAGCGGTGAAAAGGCTCCGCAAGGATATCGAAATCAATGGGACCTTTGCTTACGAGCGGTGGAAGGCTCCGATCTATCCAAGCGGGACGCCGACTTATCCGGCGAGCCAGCAGAGCGTGGCGACGACGACGATCCAAATTACCTGGTTTCCGAAGAACAAGCTTCACTTCTGATTTGTCTCGGAGATCACTGGCAAGGTCATTCTGCGAAAGTCTCTCCGAGCGCGCTAAGGGTCGCGCTCAGAGTTGCGGGCGTCACGGCTCCGGCGCGCTTAACCAGGCGGCCTTTATCTATGGCGCGAATCTGATCGAGCAGAATCAACCCTGCTTTGCGGGCATGCCGGATGGGAATGCGAAACGGTGCTGGACGGCTCCCGGTGGTCATGGGAACGATGATCACTGTGCGCAGATAGTCATGCATCTCTGGTGGTGAGACTACAACGCAGGGGCGAGTTTTCTGGATCTCGCTGCCGACGGTGGTTGGATCGAGGTCCACAAGCCAGATCTCGCCGCGCTTCACCATTTCAGCTCTGCGTCACCGTCATTAGCAAACTCGGGAAGCACGAGAAGGTCGTCGCCTGCGGCTGCGATTGCTTCGCTGGCTTTTGCCCAGCCTTCGCGCGGTTTGGCTTTAGGCCGCCGCAAAACAAGCGCATCGCCCTCCACCCTCATTTCGGCCTGGTCCGCCAGACCTACCTGCTGCAACAGCGGCTTTGGAATCAATATGCCCTGCGAGTTACCCAACTTTCTAATGGTCGTCAGCATGAGGCCCTCTGTAATAACAATGTTAGCACATGCAACCAGAGATCGCCTCTTGAACTGAACTCAACTTTCGCGCCGAAATGGCGCCGCCTTCGGAGACATTGCGGCATGGAAACCGCGTTTACTGGCAGGGCTAGCCGGTCTCAATGCGGGGCGCGGAAAGATGAGACTGCGTGTTGAATCCCCTCACGTGCTTTGAGACCCAGACCAACCGGCAATGCGATACTTGCACGAACGGGTGGTTTCGCGGGCTATTTGCGGCGTAAATGCGGAGACGAATATTGGTCTTGCCA
>JBEKVS010000085.1:0-21107 GCA_049513795.1 Occallatibacter sp.
AGCGCGACGGGCGTGAGCCTGGCTCCGCTGGGGAATTACGGCGGGCCGACGCTGACCATGATTCCGCTGCCCGGGTCGACGGCGATCTGCGCAGGCACTTTGACGAACTGGAATGCACTCAGCCCCAGCGCCGACCAGCGCGGCATCACGACTTCCGACCCCAACTGTGCTACGCAGGTAGATTCTGGCGCGGTGCAGTCGAACTACTCCATCAGCGTGAGCCAGGATGCTTCGAACGTGATGGTGAACACGGCCATGAGCCCTGCGCCCGCCATTCAATTGGACGAAAGCGGCAGCGCGTTCATCGTGACAGCGCCGCCGCTGCCCACAGTTACGATTCCGCTGACCTTGACCGGGGCCGGTACGCTGACGGGCGGCTCAGTGGCTATCAACGACGCGACCGGCATTGCTACTTATTCCAGCTTGAAGATCGATACGGCGGCGATGAGCGACAAGCTGACGGCGAACCTGACGCTGACCTCGGGCATCGATCCCGCAGTGGTTTTGTCGACGAATACTTCGAGCTTCGAAGTCATGGGCGGCGCAAGCTCCATGACGGCGAACACAGGAACCACGCCGCAAACGGCCACCGTCAATACCGCATTCGCCAACGCCCTGTCGGTCACCGTGCTTGACGCGGCCAGCGATCCGGTGCAGGGCGTGAGCGTGACGTTCACCGCGCCGGGTTCCGGAGCCAGCGGCAAATTCAGCAACAGCACGACAACCATCACGCAGACCACGAATGCCAACGGCCAGGCCTCTGCGCCGTTCACGGCGAACACCCTGTCGGGCGCCAGCTACACGGTCACGGCCAGCGCCAGCGGCGTGACGCCGGTGAGCTTCACGCTGACCAACACGGCCGGCGCGGCCAGCTCAATGACGGCCAACTCCGGCACAACGCCGCAAACCGCAACCGTCAACACGGCATTTACCAATGCGCTTGCGGTCACGGTCGAGGATATGTATGGCAATCCAGTCTCGGGCGCGAGCGTGACGTTCACGGCACCGGGTTCCGGAGCGAGCGGCAAGTTCAGCAACAGCACGGCAACCATCACTGTGACTACGAATGCCAGCGGCGTGGCTTCCGCGCCTTTCACGGCCAACGGCATGGCGGGCGGACCTTATACGGTGTCGGCAGCCTCGGCCGGACTGACTACGCAGAACTTCACGCTGACCAACACGGCCGGCGCGGCCAGCTCCATGAGCGCCAATGCGGGGACTACTCCGCAAACCGCAACCGTCAACACGGCGTTCGCCAATGCGCTGGCGGTCACGGTTGAAGATGCATCGAGCAATCCGGTGTCGGGCGTCAGCGTTACATTTACCGCTCCGGGTTCGGGAGCGAGCGGCAAGTTCAGCAACAGTACGGCGACCATCACTGTCTCAACGAACGCGAGCGGCATTGCCTCTGCGCCGTTCACAGCCAACAGCACGGCGGGCGGGCCGTACACGGTGTCGGCGAGCTCGGCCGGCCTGACTACGCAGAACTTCAGCCTTACCAACACCGCCGGCGCAGCGAGTTCAATGAGCGCCAATGCGGGCACTACGCCGCAAACCACGACCGTCAACACGGCATTTGCGAATGCGCTCGCGGTCACGGTCGAGGATGCGTCGAGCAATCCAGTCTCGGGCGTGAGCGTGACTTTCACCGCGCCGGGTTCCGGAGCGAGCGGCAAGTTCAGCAACAACAGCAACACCATCGTTGTACCCACAAATGCAAGCGGAATTGCGAGCGCGCGGTTCACGGCCAACAGCACGGCGGGCGGCCCGTATACGGCTACGGCGTCGGCTGCGGGTTTGACGGCGGTGAATTTCAACCTGACCAACGCGGCCGGCGCGGCGAGCTCGATGACGGCAAACGCGGGGACAACGCCGCAATCGGCGCTGGTGAACACGGCATTTGCCAACGCGATTGCGGTGACGGTGAAGGATTCGTTCAGCAATCCTGTCTCAGGCGTGAGCGTTACGTTTACCGCGCCACCAACGGGAGCCAGCGGGGCCTTCAGCAACAGTTCCAACACGATCGTTGCGGCCACTAATTCGAGCGGCGTTGCCAGCGCCGGCATCTTTACGGCCAACGGCACGCCGGGCGGGCCTTATAACGTGGCCGCTGCCGCGGCCGGTCTTACGACGGTGGACTTCAGCCTGACCAACACCCCGGCTGCACTTTCGGCGACTTGCTCGACGACCAACGCGGGCACGGTGAACGTGGCCTTCAGCAGCGGCGCGGAGAGTGTTACCGGCGGCGTGCAGCCTTACACGTTCTATGCAGGCAGCGGCAAAGTGCCGAACGGTCTTAGCCTGAATACCTCCAACGGCGCCATCTCTGGAACTCCGGCCACTTCCGGCTCCTTCAGCATCGCGGTGAAAGACAGCAAAGGCACGGTCGCCGCGACGAGCTGCCCGTTCACCATCGTGGCTCCGCCCCTGGTCATCACCTGGCCCACGCCCGCAGCCATTACATACGGCACACCACTGAGCGCTACGCAGCTCGACGCATCGGCGAATGAACCCGGCACGTTTACCTACAGCCCCAGCGCCGGCACGGTGATCGGCGTTGCCGGCTCGGACACTCTTACGGCCACCTTCACGCCCGCAGATACCACGGACTACAAAGTGACGCTTGCCCATGTCAAACTGCAGGTAAACAAGGCAACGCCGGTGGTGAAGTGGAATCCAGCTCCGATTCAGATCGGCTCCAAGCTGACTTCGGCGCAGCTCGATGCAACCGCCAACGTTCCCGGCAAATTCGTCTACACGCCTGCGTTGGGGACAAAGATAACCAGTTCGAAGGAGACACTCAAAGTCGTCTTTACTCCAACCAAGACCGCCGACTACACCACCGTCGACGCGACCGTATCGCTGCAAGTGAAGTGAGCGGGGTCTGCGTTTTGCCGAAGAGTATCAATTCCGGATCCAGATCGAGTTTGTAGCCGGCCCGTACTACGAACCGCAATCCAGATCGAGTTTGTAGCCGGCCCGTACTACGAACCGCATAGCCTCAGGTAATGGCAACCAGCCTGAGCTTCGGCACGCACGGAGTTGATACACCCTGGATGTCTCGCGTTTGGGAACGGGAACGCCTTCCAACAAGCGCGCCGCCCGCTCCCAACTAACTACACTTACCGCGAGCTACGGGACGTACGATGCGCCGTCCAGCGAAGTGAAACACTGGGCATCGACGCTCTCGCCAGATTCCGCCTGCACTGTTACTACCCCGTTCGGCTGAATTTGAAGCCGACCCTTGATGTCGCACAGGTCGACAGGAACATAGACGTAGGTGGCGGGTATCAATGAAGAAGGCAGCACGAACGGCTCATCATTGCTCCCGTAGGTTGACATGGCGCCCTGGAGGTACACAATTCCATTGATTTTCTTGGCTTTCGGGCTGGCGGTTTCGTATGTGGTATCGGTCCAGCCGTTTCTCAGCGACAGTCCCTCGAATCCGGAGTTGTCGGCGACGAACACGACGCCGTCCAAAGACGTGAAGCAGCCGGGATCGTCCAGATATGTCGCGGCCTCAACGGTTACGACTCCCTGTGGAGAGACGTCGAGCTCTCCGTAGCCGGCGTTGCATAGATCGACGGGCATGTTGACAAAGTGCGCGGGACGGAACCCTGCCGGGAGCACAAACAGCTCGGACCAGGTGCCGGGATTGGCGATGGCGCCCTTGAAGTGCACAATTCCGTTGATGTTCTTCACTTCTGCGTTGCTCGTGCCGAAAGGGGCATTCTTCCAGCCATCGAGCAGCGTCACGGGCGTGAATCCGCTGCTGTTCAGGGCGAACGAAGCTCCGTCCAGATTTGTTGAGCACTTAGCGTCGACTATGGAACTACCCTCCTCCTGCACGGTGACAACTCCGCTAGGACTAATCTCGAGCCTGCCGTTGTCGGCGTGGCACAGGTCGACGGAGATGTAAACATAGGTAGACGGACGAAATGCCGCAGGCAGAACAAACGGCTCCATATTTGTCCCGGACGTGGCGATCGCCCCCTTGAATTTGACGATTCCATCAATGGTTTGAATTTGTGCATCGCTGGTGCTGAACGGTGCGTTTTTCCAGCCGTTGATCAGTTTCAGCGAGGTTGGGTTTGAAAACTGGGCCAAAGCAGAACCCGTCGCCATGGAACCGACGAGGAACAGGCTGCAAGCCAGACGGTTGATCAAATTATTTTTTTTCATAACAGATATCCTTTCGCCACTGAGTGGCATTCACCGAATTTGCGTTGCGCAGCTTAACGAATGAGGTAGCAGAGCATCACGTTCAAAAGTGGTTGTCCGGAAGACTTTGTGACGGGCTTGGGGAGATTTCTTGGGATTGGTTGGGGGACCATTTTGTTTGGTTCCGATTTGGCGGATTCGGCGGAAATTCTCCAACCGCGCTCGAACTTTTCACATTTTAGGAACCTGCGCGAGTGGCTGCTCGTACCTGGCGATAAGGGAAGTTGTCCTTGGGAGGCCGCTGTGCCAAATCTGCTAAAGGATATAAGTCTCGCTTTTCGCAAGCTGCGCCGTTCACCCGGCTTTGCAATGGTGGCAGTCCTGTCGTTGACCACCGCGATTGCCGCGAATGTGGTGGTATTCGGGGTGGTGAATGCTTTTATCCTGCACCCCTTGCCAGTACCGGACGCTGACCGCGTGGTTCAGATCCAAGGACCCCATTCGGATGCGATTTCCATGTCGTATCCAAACTACCTCGACATCCTTGATCGCAACCGATCATTCTCCGGCATCGTGGCAACTCGTCTCGCCCGGATTGGATTCGACGCGAGTGGTGATGCTCAGCCTCTTTGGGCCTACGAGGTTTCTGGTAATTATTTCAACACCTTGGGAATAAAACCCTTGTTGGGTCGGCTTCTTCAACCAGGCGATGACACGACCATCAACGGAAGTTCCAGTGTCGTTCTGAGCTATGACTGCTGGAAAGTGCGCTTCGGAAGCGACCCACACGTGATCGGCCGCACCGTGCGCCTAAACAAGATTGCATACGTTGTAATCGGAGTCGCGCCGAAAAACTTCAATGGAACGGAGCGCCTCTTCTGGCCGGAGTTGTGGGTGCCAATCAAAGATGAGCCGGAGTTGGAAGGCTACAACTGGATTCAATCGCGCGGCAGTCAAAATGCGTGGGTTGTAGGCCGTCTCAAGAATGGAGTAACTGCGGCACAGGCCGAGGCCGATTTGCACGCGATCACCGCTCAACTCGCCAAGCAGTACCCAAGTGAAGACAAGACTTTCTCTCTGCGCGTTACTCAACCCGGCCTCATTGGGGATGCACTGGGCAAGCCGGTGCATGCTTTCCTTTTTGGCGTGATGCTGCTGGCTGGCCTCGTGCTCTTGGCAGCATGCGCGAACCTTGGTGGCCTCTTTGCGGCAAGAACTGCAGACCGAGCGCGCGAATTCGGCATCCGCATCGCCATTGGATCAACCCGTGCACGGATTCTTCGTCAGTTGCTGGTTGAATCGGTGCTGGTCGCGATTACCGGCGCCTGCATGGCGGCAGGAGTGGCAACTCTAGTGTTGCGGATGCTCACGCGATGGAAACCGGTGACGGAGATTCCCGTTCAATTCCTGGTTGCGCCGGACGCGATGCTCTATCTCTTTGCGGTCCTCCTGGCCTTGGCAACGGGTGTACTCTTTGGCATAATTCCGGCTCGGCAAATATGGAGATCAGATCCCAATGACGCTCTGAAGTCCGGCGGCTCGGTTGGGGTGGTTCATCCTCGGCTGGCCCTGCGGGACGTTCTGCTTGCGGTGCAGATCACGCTTTGCTGTCTCTTGGTCACGGCCTCATTCGTGGCTCTGCGCGGCTTGGAGCGGACATTTGCGATTCCACTCGGCATACACGCGGAAGACGTAGCGATGGTAGAAACAGGCGTGCAACTGGCTGGCTACCACGGTGCGAGTGTCCCAGGGATCCAGCAACGACTGCTTGATGCCGTGAGCCGGATTCCAGGCGTTGAGGAAGCGGCGTATGCCAACTCCGTGCCCTTGAGCATGAATCAAAACCACAACGTGACCTACGCGCCAGGAACAACGGACTTCAGTCTCGCGAACGCTCGGTTTGTTGATGTGCATTACGAGGTATCGCCGGGCTATTTTCGAACAGTCGGAGCACCCTTGCTGTTGGGACGCACGTTCACATCGGATGATGACGCTGGCTCTCCCAAGGTGGCAATCGTGAATCAGACATTCGCCAAGCGGCTCTTTGGAACCGAGGAAGTCGTTGGCAAACGCTTCCCAACCGGGCCTGGGAAAGAGACCGAAATCGTTGGAGTGGTGGCAGACGGTAAGTACTCTTCCATCACTGAAGATCCGGCGCCGGCTATATTTCTGCCAATCCTGCAGAGCCCGAACGACGATACGGTTTTACTGGTACGCTCCAAGCGCAGCTTCAGCGAATTGGCCCCGGAAATTCGGCAAGCCGTCATCGGCGTCGATCCGGCGCTCCCGATCTTCAGCCTGAGTTCGTGGAACGATATGCTCGGAGTAGTACTGTTTCCTGCACGGGCGGCGACGCTTGCTCTCGGAATGCTCGGCGCACTGGCAATCATGCTCGCAGTAACAGGCATCTTTGGTCTGGCAAGCTACACGGTTGCTCGAAGGATGCACGAACTCGGCATTCGAGTCGCACTGGGCGCGCAAAGAATGCACGTGCTGCGCGCTGCGCTGAGCCGCACAGCCGTCCTGCTCGCAATCGGATCACTGGCTGGATTGGTGCTGGGAGCGGCCGCGAGTCGTGTCCTGGCAAGCATCGTCTACCAGGCATCGGCTTCAGATCCGTCGGTTCTTTTGGCAGCAATTGGGACAATGGCGATCGTGGGTATAGTCTCGACCGCTCTACCCGCACGTCGGGCAGTCACAGTAAACACGGCCCAACTGCTCAGGGATGAATGAAGATTCATCCAGCAATTGCCCGAATAGTCGTCTCAAGTGGAATATGGCACGCGAGTGTCAGTAGTTGGACGGCCTTCCTCCGGTTCGGGCACCGGAGAGATCGATGAAAGGTTGATCGCCGCCATCGGCGAGTGCACCCAGGAGGGGAGGCAATGTATAGCCTATGGCTCGACCGGCTCGCCGATCACCACCCCGGTAAGCTTTCGAGCGGGCATTGAACCGTTGAAAGCCTTGGCATCGCCGGCGAAAAACTGGTTGAGTTTTTCGATGACTGACCGGTATTCGCTGTCAAGAAGCTTCTTCTGCTCCATTGCCGCGGCCGTCGGGGTAGCGTCCTCGCCTTCCAACAGCGCATCGAGGGCAAGCAGCTTCTCGTGAATCTGGTCCGGGACACGGAGCGTGGATTCAGCGGCGCCCGCGTTGCTGGTAAGTGCATCTTCGACCGGTTTCATCTTCTTCTCAAAAGCTTCGATTTCAGCCTTCACGGCCTTTTCGTCGGGCGAGCCTTTGATTACCTGCTGAAGCGCCGCCAATTGCGCATGCATTCCAGCCAGCCGGTTGAGAGCGACATCGACTTGTGAGAGCTCATGCAGCACGGACTCGGTGACACGGTAGCGATCCTGAATCGCAGCCAGCGTACCGTGCGAGTCGGGGTCATTGACGATGACGAGCTTTTGCGAAGAACTTTGGCCGGCGATGGTCATGGTGGCGGTGTAGTCGCCGGGCGGAACGAGAGCACCTGAGCGAGGGCCCTTGTTGAAGTCCTTGCCCCCCTCCCAGCGCACAGGGCCGTCGGAGCGCAGGTCCCAGTAGACGCGCTGCAGGCCCTGCTTTGCCGGGACCCAGGGAATCTCCTTGGGTGGTTCGGGGCCGGTCTGCTCGTCGGCGTTTTCCGGGGCGAGTTGTTGCTGGGACTGCGTGGAGGCGGGAGGTTGAGACGACTTCGATTCCTGCTGCTCGGGGCGCTGGGCAGAGGCTGAAGCGGGCGGAGCGGATCCGGCCGCAGCCGGTAGATCTTCGTCGTCAGGCGGAGCTTCGCCGGGTTCGAGAGTGTGGGTGCTTTTCATGGTGCGAACCACGTGGCCTGAGGCGTCGGAAATCACGAGCTGGCCCGGGTCTTTGACCTCGCGAGCAAGATAGTAGCTGAACGCGGCGCCATAGGTAGGATTCTTGCCGTAGAAGGCGCCATCGCCGAGGAACTCGATCGAGGTCCAGGGAAAGAATCGGAGCGCCTCTGGAGGCGGAAACAGCTTTGCAGATTCTTTGGCGGTCTCTGGAATGAATTGCTGAAAAGGCGCGAGGTCGTCGAGGATCCACACGGAGCGGCCGTGGGTGGCGACGATGAGACTGTTGTTCTGCGCATCGAGGGCCATGTCGTACACCGCGGCGTCGGGCAGGCCGAGACCGAACAGGTACCAGTGCGCGCCCTGATCCCATGAAACGTACAGCCCGTTTTCGAGGCCGGCGTAGTAGATGCTGGAATTGCGCAGGTCGCGGCGAACCACGTGCGCATAAACCGCGGGCAAGTTGCCGGAGATGGATTGCCAGGTGGCTCCATAATCGGTAGTGCGGAAGAGATAGGGCTTGAAGTCGCCGCTGAAGTGGCGGTCGACAGCGATCAGCGCGGTGCCAGGATCGTTGGGCGCAACGTCAATGGACTCGATGCGTCCCCAGGCTTCGAGGCCGGGAATGTGAGCGGTGAGGTTTGTCCAGGTGGCGCCGCCATCACGCGTCAACTGGACTTCCCCGTCGTCGGTACCCACCCAGAGGACGTTGGGGTCCTTGTCACTCGGGGCGATGATGAGGATCGCGTCGTAGACTTCGGCGCCGGAGTTGTCTTTCACGACAGGGCCGCCGGAGGATTGCTGCTTGTCTTTATCGTTGCGGGTGAGGTCGGGACTGATGGGCTTCCAGCTGCGGCCGCGGTCTTCGCTTTTGAAGACAACGTTGCCGCCGGCGTAGAGGACTTTGGCGTCCTGCGGGGAGACGGCGAAGCCCGCATCCCAGGCGAAGCGATATGGAAGATCGGCCACACCGCCGCCGTTGAAGTCGCGCGGATAGGGCTCCATATCGTGGATTTGCTGGGCAGCGCGATCGAAGGTCATCAGGACCTGGTTTTGTGTGCTGTCGTAAATCAGGTTGGGATTGTCGGCGGCCGGGATGGCGTAGATGCCATCGCCGCCGTTGAGGGTGAACCATTCGCGGTCAAGGATGCCGGTGGGATCCTTGCTCAAACCGGGCCCGCACCAGGCGCTGTTATCCTGCAGTCCGCCGCAGATCAGCGTCCAGGGACTGCCGGTGGCGCTCACGTGATAGAACTGGCCGATGGCGACATTGTGCACGAAGTTCCAGTGGGCGGCGTTGTCGCGCGAGAGGGCTATGCCGCCGTCGTTGCCTTCGATGATGCGGCCGCTGCCGGATGGATCGATCCAGATAGCGTGGTGATCGACGTGAATCTGCTTGGCTATGGAGGTGAACGTGCGCCCGCCATCCTTCGATTCCATGAGCAGGTTGGAAAGAGCGAGGACATGATCCGGATTGGTCGGATCGACGGCAATGTGGGAGAAGTAGAAGGGGCGAGAATCGACCTCCTGATCCTTGCTGACGAGAGTCCAGTGATCCCCGTTGTCCTCAGAGCGCCACAGGGCGCCTTCATTCGAGCCCATTACGGCGTAGACGACGTTTGGAGAGCTGGGAGCGATCGCCAGGCCAATGCGGGCGACGGGTTTCTCGGGCAGGCCGTGGCCGCTGAGACGCTGCCACGTCGCACCCTGGTCAAGCGAGCGATAGATGGCATCATCGGGCCCGCCGTCGGAGTAGCTCCAGGGCGTGCGGCGGAAGCGATAAGCGGCGGCGAACAGGATCTGCGAGTCCTGCGGATTCATGGCCAGGTCGGAGATGCCGATGCCGGGGCCAACGTAAAGGACTTTCTGCCAGGTGGCGCCGCCGTCCGTGGTGCGACAGAGGCCGCGGTTCTCGTCGTCTGCGTAGGGATTGCCCATGCCAGCAACGAGAACCGTGGAAGGATGGTGGGGGTCGATGACGATGCGGGAGATCTGGAAGGAATGCTCCAGGCCCATGCGCCGCCAGTGCGCGCCGCCGTCAGTGGATTTGTAGATTCCGTCGCCATAGGAGACATCGTTGCGGACGTTGGCCTCACCCGTGCCCGCCCATATAACCTGCGGATTAACCGGGTCCACGGCGAGAGCGCCGATGGAAGCCACAGACTCGTATTGGAAGAGCGCCTTCCAGGTCGTGCCACCGTCATCGGTACGAAAGACGCCGCCGTCGGCCGCGCCGGCGTAGTAAGTCTCGCTGTTGCCGGGAACGCCCGCGAGGGCAGTCACGCGTCCGCCCGAGATGGCTGGACCGATCTCGCGGAAGCTCACACTCTTTCGCACCACCATGGGCAACTCGGTGCGCCCGTCGTTGTTGGCCGTCTGCGGTCCAGTCACACCCGCATAAGGAACAGAAGCGCCCTGCGCGAAAGCATTGGCAGGGAGCGAACAGAGAACCAGAGACAATGCCCAGCCAAGCTCCAACCGAACTCGACGCCTCGTCATATGTGCGCAAATCATACGAAACCTCGTAAGGCTGGCAGTTTAACATGCGCACTTACTGCATCCTGGATCACTTCGCGTGCTGCCGTTCACGGATCTCGGTCGAAGCCAAAGGCCCGATCACCGACTCGATTGCCGCGCGAAAGCCCGTCATGATGAGTTTGATAGCGACCCCGATCTTGTCCGGTGGATGTCCGGTCAGGCCGCGGCTGACTTAGCGAACTACGCCCGCATCGCGTGTGGGCCAGTAGACGAAGACCGCCTTGCCATAGATGAGCGAGCGCTCCACGGGGCCGAACTCGCGGCTGTCGGAAGAGATGGAGCGGTGGTCACCCATCATGAAATAGGTGTCCGCAGGCACCACGAGCTCGGCCATGGAACGGTTGTCCCGGTATTCGTCAGGGACATAAACTTCGCGTTGCGGCTTGCCGTTGAGGTAGACAATGCCGTGGTCGATGCGCAGCCGGTCGCCTGGCAGCGCAATCACTCGCTTGATGTAGCTCTTTTCCGGATCGCGGGGATAGTGAAAAACCACCACGTCGCCGCGCTCGATGGCGGAGAGATGGTAGACGAACTTGTTGATGAACAGCCGGTCGCGGTCTTCCAGGCGCGGCAGCATGCTGGTGCCTTCAACGCGGACAGGCTGGTAGAGAAAGGTGATGATCAAAACCGAAGCCACGGCGGAGATGAGCAGGTCGCGCAGCCAGAGGCTGATGCTGCCGCTGCTGCGAAGTGTATCCGGCACAGCCATAAGCTCTGGCGCGCCTGGCTCGTGCAGCGGGCCGGCAGTGACATCGGGGATTGTGGGCAATTCGTTGGGAGCTATTTCCATTGCAGCCTGAGATCTGAGTTAAGGGAAAATTCCGATGCAAGAGTCGTAAGAAGCTTGCCGTCCCTTACGGTTTCCAGCCAGTGGGGAGTTCGGGAACAAGAAAAAACAAGCCCCCGCCTGAAGTATAAATCGGCGGGGGCGCAATTCAATAATGGGTTATAGCGTTTCACAGCCTTCGTGCTCGGGTTTCGGCCCCGGAACAGCCGCAGGAGGCAGACCGTGGGCGTACCGGCAGACGCCGACAGCCAAAAATCAAATCTCTCCGGGGGGACGCTATCTTACTTCCTACACCTTTGCGAAGATAACGTCCCGCTTGTGAGCCATTTCCAGCCTGACTGTGCTTAGTTTCCTTCTACAAATTCTATGAAGGGGTTCTTTCCGCCGCTGGCAACACACTCGCCTAGTGAGAGATTATTGGTTTCCGCGGTCGTGCCGAGATGCTTCGAAGGCGGCTGGCACTTCGGTGTGCTTGAGGACCCGTAGTCCAGGAGTAGCTCCACCTCAAGCTCCGCTCCGCTGTTGAAGACCGCTTTCGATCCACCGCCGTTGCCGAACACATTGAACTCCGCGTCGCTCCAACGGACCGAGATGTCCGTAAGGCTATCGGGGGTGCTTACCTTAAACGCATCCTTTCCAAAGAAGGCTTCGACTTCATCCGATCCACCGTGCTTGGCAGTCCCGCCGAGTGCCAGGTCTCCCAGGTCGCTGATTGGAATTTGCCCATTAGCCACCACAACAGCCTTGGAATTCCGGGCGCAGTTGTCACCAGGGCCGCCCTGCTGCTCGCCAAAGTCCGTAAATCCTGCCGGGCAAATATTTCTCCCGTCATGTACTCCATAGTTCAGGAGCCAATCTTGGATGAACACCTCGGATTTCCCGCTTGGGTGGCTCGCACCGAATGCAAAGAAGTTCGAACTCAGCACATACTGCTGCCATGAGGCGCAGTCCGAGAAGCCGTCGCACGCCGGGGAATTAAAGTCGAAGTTGGTGTTCAGCTGCAATGTGTATTCATTGGGTCCGCCGTCTGTTTCAGATTTCACGTCCTTCCCTGCCGGGAAGCCGGCTAGCACGGAGCTGAAGTAATGCCCTGTGGGAGCTTGAGCCACATAGTCGGAGCTGTTGCCGACCGTTAGCGGGCCTATGCCCGTTGGCGGCACGGACCAAAACGGTGCCGGCGAATCGCAATCCACCTCTTCCCATTGAGCATTCGGGAACGTCGCATGGAAACAGCCGCTAGTGGGTGCGGGTAGAGCGTGCATGGTTTCGCGCCAAGCCTGCCGCGCCTGGGCCTCCGCCGGGTCCAACGCTTTATCGGCCGCGGCGAATGCGGGAAGTGGGACTACACTCAAGAAACTCGCCATAGCTGCGATGGAGAGCAGATTCCGCGTCATGAACTTTACCTTAGTTTGCATTCTTATCTCCTCGGATTGTGTTCTTGGGTTAATTAAAGTGAGCGTGCAGAGGTGTCCTGCGGGCATAAATTCTCCTGATCATGCAGTCAGCGCCGTGGGTATGGTCCAATTGTTTCTCATCGTTCTACTAGCCTTCAGATTTAGGAATGCCGCGCTCCGGTTTCTTTCTCACTGCGAAGAAGTCGGCTCTGAACAGATTGCGTACTTGGCCCGCAAAATGCCTCATTCTGGCTGGGGCGTCGTGATATGCGTGCCAAGGTTAGAACCGCAGAGAGGGGGAGTTTAAAGGCTTGCCCGGAGGAGCACCGCTTCTCCGGGCAAGGTTATGCCTTGATATCGAGCTTTGTATGCCGGAGGGCCTGAATGCCCCACGTCGAGCTGATTGATATTACCGAGGGAGATTCGACGATGTTATCCGGTTCACGTGCCGACCCAATCATAGCCACGGCGAAGCCAAAAAAGGAAGAGAAAATTTAAGAAAACTCATGCACTGAGTAACCCTTAACAAGTAACAGTTACTGTTGTGAGAACGCAGGTTTCTAAAGTTTGTAAGTGCAAAATAATTAGTCGAATTTCATGATTCATTTCGTCTTGCATTGTTTTCGGGTCCAGCGCCGACATCGTTCTCACCGAGCACATTCAGCAATCAATTCCCGACGACAGCCTGCGAGAACGATCGGCGAGCAAAGAGCATTCGACGCTCTTCAGGTGTCTCCCATGCGAAGCGCGGGATTATTGGCAGCCGAGTCCCCCAGGCGGGCAAACGAGATGCGCGGGGATCGGCTTCTCCAGCGGCTTGGGTTGATTGGTCGCGGGAGTCAGCGAGGCCGCTGCGCCGGTCAAGTTTTCTTCCTCCACCACCAGCGGCCTCTGCAACACCATCTCCACCTGCGTACCGTTGGGAATATTCACGTCGGCGCCGCGCGTGAACAGCGACACCAGGCCGGCCGCGGCCAGGCCGGCGCCGATGCCGGCGACGCCTCCCGCAATGGGATGGCCGCTGGCAAGACCGCCGATCGAACCGACTGTGCCTCCCGTGGGAATCGCAATCTTGGCCACTTCGCCGGCATTGCGGCCCTTGTCGGGATTCTGCTCAATGGTGCCCTCGCCGTCTTCCTTCACCGTCTGCTTGCTTGCGCCGGGCAAGCTGTTGACGATCCCGGGAATCTCGACCACCGTTCCATTGGGAAAGATAATCGAGGTGAAATGCATGTCGAGTTGCGACTTGCCCGAGACACGGCCCGCGCGCACTATGTGGTCGATGGTGCCCTGCACATAAACGCCTTCGGGAATCATGACGCGATTGCCGACGACGACGGGAAATGTCGATGCAAGATAGACACCGTCGCCCTGCCGGGCGCTTTTGGTGTTGATGGCGCTGCGCAGTTGAAGAAGGACCTTGGTGCCCGCCGGAACGATATAGCTCTTCTTTTCCGATGTGGGTGCCTGCTGGGAAGCCGGCGCAGGAACATTCGAGGGCTGCGCTAATGCTTGCGCATTGGCCGCCGGAAGCGGGGTTGGCGGCGCCGGGTCAGGTGTTGACGCGGGGGATTGTGAGGCTGCGGGAGCCGAGCCGGCGGGCGGTTGCGGGCTGGCTTGCGCGCGGCACGGATGGGTTGTACCCGCCGCGATCGACCCCGCAATGGCCACTGTCAACGCTTTCTGCAGCAGGTGCATTCAGCCCTCCCGAAGAATCATAGTGACTCGCTTGACTTGCTTCACTTGACTCGCTTCACTTGTCTTGCCTCAATAGACGCATGCCCCGCGCTCAACGGTAGCCCTCTAGCGTTCGCTTTGGCGGTCCTTTTCGCGTTCCCGCTCGCGCTTCCTTTCGCGATTAAGCATAGCCTCTCGGTCATCGAGATGAACAGCTTTCTTCTTCCCGTCGGCCTTCTTCGCAGCCGCGCGCTAAAATTCGCCAGGCGGTGCCGCGCACCCAGCCTTGATTCGCGGTACGATGCTGAAGAGCAATGGCCGCAGCGACCAACTCGCCCCAATCCTCCGTTGCCGCACGCAAGGGACAATTCGCGGGCGCATACGAGATTCTCGCAGGCGCAATCGCCGCTCACGCTTTTCCCGGCTGCGCCTTCGGGGTCTTTGCCGGCGGCACAGCTGTTTTGGAGGGTGCGCTGGGCCGTTTTACCTATGAACAAGACTCACCCCTGGTCGAGCCCCACACCGTCTACGACGTAGCCAGCCTGACCAAGGTTGTCGCGACGACTTCGGCCGCCATGCTGCTCTACCAGCGCGGCCTGCTTCAACTGGACGAGCCGCTGGGAGAACTGCTCCCCGGCTTTGTGGTCGGGCGCACACCCGGCGAGCATGCCCGCTCGGTAACGCTGCGCCATCTTCTGGCGCACAATTCCGGGCTGCCGGGGTACGTGGAGTTTTTCCGCACCGTGACGACGCCGTCCGCTCTGTTTCGCGCATGCCTTGAACTGCCTCTCGAAGCTGAGCCAGGAACACGCGCCGAATACTCCGATCCCGGCTTCATTCTGCTGGGCAAGGCTCTGGAGGTTCTGACCCGCGAGTACCTGGCGGCATGGGTGCAGCGCGAAGTTTTTCTGCCGCTTGGCTTGTCGGCTACGGGATTTTGCCCTCCACCGGTTGCCCGGGCAGCAATCCCGCCGACGGAAGAAGACACCACGCTGCGCCATCGCCGCATCCAGGGCGAGGTGCAGGACGAGCACGCCTGGATTCTGAAAGGCGCGGCGGGACACGCCGGGCTGTTCTCGAATGTGCCTGACCTGCTTCGCTTTGCCGGCGAAATTCTGGCGGCCTCATCCGGGCAGACCTCGCTTGGGCTAGCGACTTCCGGCTCGGCCATCTTGGACGCTCGGACCGTCGAAGTCTTCGCCGAGCGCCAGGGCCCCGAAGGCAGTTCACGGGGGCTGGGGTGGGATACGCCCTCGGAACCATCCTCTTCAGGACGCCATTTCTCACCCCGCTCCATCGGGCACCTGGGCTTTAGCGGCTGCTCCTTTTGGATTGACCTGGATGCCGGACTGGCTGTGGTTCTGCTGACCAACCGCACCTGGCCCCACCGGGAAAGCCAGTTGATCCGGCAGGTTCGCCCCGCCTTCCACGACGCAATTCGAGCCGCGCTTTAATGGTTCTGCATCTAAGGTGGTATTTGTTTGGCACTTGAGAGCAGGCTCGTGTGCCGATAATTGTCTTAGAACTTGAAAGGTTTACGGATACAATCAAGTGTTGGGGACATACGCATGCTAACCAGCTCGACGATTCAGGAGACGGCCGGCACCCAAGCAAACGACGGTAAAAAAGACCAGGCTTCCCTGCTCCAGCAACTGACCACCGAGAGCCAGAATGAGGCTTCTCAAGGTTTCGACACCAAGTCCGCACTCGAAATCGCGCGCATCATCAACCATGAGGATGCAAAGGTTGCAGCAGCGGTCAAGAAGGCAATTCCAGAGATCGCGGCAGTGATCGACCAGGTGGCGCGCAGCCTGCGCGACGGCGGACGACTTATCTATATCGGAGCCGGTTCGAGCGGCCGCATTGCCGCTCTCGACTCTTCTGAATGCCCCCCTACTTACTCGACTGCACCTGGGCAGGTTCAATACATCATGGCCGGCGGCCCCAAGGCGCTCGCTTCGGCCGTCGAAGTCAACGAGGACTCGGAGGAACTCGGCCAGCGCGACATTGCCCGCCGCCGCCCCACGCGCAAGGATGTGGTGGTAGGCATTTCCGCATCGGGCCGCACTCCTTACGTGGTTGCCGCGGTGGCTTACGCCCGCGCCCGCGGCGCTCACACGGCTGCCGTCACCTGCAATCAGGACACCCCCCTCGCCGCCGCCGCCGACATCGTGATCGTTGCCGAAGTGGGCGCTGAAGTGGTTTCGGGTTCGACGCGCATGAAAGCCTCGACCGCCCAGAAGATGATCCTGAACATGATCACCACGGGCGCCATGACGCGGCTGGGCTACGTGTACGAAAACCTGATGGTCAACGTGCACATGCAGAACTCCAAGCTGGTCGAGCGCGGCATCCGCATCCTGATGTCTGCCTGCAAGATCGACCGCGAAACTGCCGTGCAGACCATCAAGAGCGCCGGCCGCAGCGTCCCAGTTGCGCTGGTGATGCTCAAAGCTAAGGTCGACAAACCTGAGGCTGTGCGGCGACTAGCCAAGTCCGACGGCAATGTCCGCCTGGCGATCGAGGATACGGTGCTCGAACTGTAGTTCGCCTCATCCTCGATCTCAGTCCCCATTTTCTCGTGCCGACAATTCCTAAGCGGTGGCCATACACTTCCCTGCCGCCATCCGTCCAGCCGCACCCAACTCCACTGTGGCGAAAGACGGAGGTACACTTCCCGTCACTGATCTCAGACGCCAAGCGGATTATAGTAAAAGCCTAGAGGTCCCCCGAATATTCATGGACAAATTTGTCATTCGCGGCGGCAATCCGCTTCTGGGCACCGTCCGCATTTCCGGCGCGAAAAACTCGGCGCTGCCGTGCATGGCTGCGGCCATTCTCACCCAGGGTGAGGTCATCCTCGAAAACATTCCCCAGGTGCGCGATATCGAGACCGAGCGCAGGCTGCTTGTTTCCATGGGCGCAGAGGTCGAATTGGGCTATGGGCGGGCGCAGCACAGGACCAAGATCTGCTGTAAGACATTGTCTGACCCCGAAGCCAAATATGAAATTGTGAAGACCATGCGCGCCAGTTCCCTGGTGCTTGGCCCGCTCATCGCTCGCTGCGGGATGGCGCGCGTGGCTATGCCTGGCGGGTGTGCCATCGGCGGCCGGCCGATCGACCTGCACATCAAGGGTCTGGAGAAGATGGGCGCCGTGATCACCCAGGAACACGGCTATCTGGAAGCGCGGACCGAGCGGTTGCGAGGTGCGCATCTGGTCTTCGACAAGATCACGGTCACCGGCACCGAGGATCTGCTGATGGCGGCGGTGCTGGCCGAGGGCGAGACGCTGATGGAGAACTGCGCCCGTGAGCCGGAGGTGACCGACCTCGCTGCGCTGCTGACCGCCATGGGAGCCAAGATCGAAGGCGCGGGCACGGCGACGATTCGCGTGCGGGGCGTCACGAGTCTTCATGGCGCTCGGTACCGCATCAATCCCGATCGCATCGAAGCGGGGACATTCCTGATCGCCGGGGCCATCACCGGTGGAGACCTGATCGTGGCCAATTGCAATCCGAAGCATCTGGGCGCCGTGATTGCCCGGCTTGAGGAAACCGGTGTCCGCGTCGATCAACTAGGCGCAGACTCGGTGCGCGTCCGGTCGGAAGGCCACTTGCGGGCGGCAGACATATCCACCGAAGAGTACCCCGGCTTCCCTACCGACATGCAGGCTCAATATATGGCTCTGGCGACCCAGGTGGAAGGCGTAAGCCAGGTGAAAGAGAATATCTTCGAGAACCGCTTCATGCATGTGCAGGAGCTGGTGCGGATGGGAGCCAACATCAAAGTCGATGGCAGCACGGCGACTGTGCGCGGCGCCACACGGCTTTCCTCGGCAGCCGTGATGTGCTCCGATCTGCGCGCTTCCGCGTCGCTGGTGCTGGCGGCGCTGGTTGCCGATGGCGAATCCATTCTGGATCGCGTCTATCACATGGATCGCGGCTATGAACGAATCGAAGAGAAGCTGCGTGGCGTCGGCGCGCAGATCCGCCGGTTGGGCAACATATTTGCGCCGAAAGACGAAGAGCTGATTGCCCGATAATTCTGGATTGCCTTGGAGTTTGAGAAAGCGCTAGCGCCAACTGACGGCGATATGCCAATGCAGGCCGCGCTGAGCGGTCTTGCGCAGCACCTTTTCATATTCCCGAAGTTCTGTCAGAACTGGCTGCGTTTCCGAGCCAAGCGCGGCCGAGTCGCTCGTAAGGAACTCGATCAAAGCGCAAATTGTCATCAATCCATCGGGAGCGTCATACCACTGCGGCTGGGGCAGGTGCGCGGCCCAGTCGGGATTCGCAACACCTTGCTCGAGCAGCAAGGCCATCGAGTTCTCGTCGGCAGAAAAGAACTCGAGCAGGGGGGTTACCTTCAGCCGCTCGGCCAGCCGTTCAAGGGCATCTTCGTTACGGGCCAGCGCCTGACCGTTCACGAAAATATCGAAACCCGGATCTTCCCCTTCGACTACGATATACATGCTTGCTGCCATCGCCTTGAGTCTAGTGGAGATCGCGCTCAAATTCCGGGAAACTTCCACACTGGTTACCCGATCGATTACCGTTGCTCTAATCTTTGCTGTTGATTACTCAAGTTTACCCGGAACAGTAATAAGTGGTACAAAAGGGACGTAGCGATCCACTACTATAGGCACACTTCCTATTTTTATGCCCTTCTCCTGCCGAGGTTGATCATGGTGACTTGGAGTGTACTTCCCGATCTGGCTGCGGTCGGCCTGTTGGCCGCCGCATTCGCATCGGTTGCACGCAACAATCAGACTCCGTTCTCCAAAATCTGGCTCATTGGCTGGCTGATGATCGCACTTCATTTTGCCGCCCTTCTCTTCCAGAATGCGCCGGGGGCCTGGGGGCTCTTGGCGGTTACAGTTGGGCTATCCGCACTGACATGGGCCGGCTTGTTGTTCATGTGGTCCTCGGTTCCCTATCGGGAGGAGCCCTCAAGCAGGATGATCCTGGTGTCGCTGCTCGCAGCCAATACGCTTTACATTTGCCTTTCGGTAGCTTCCCACGTTGCAAATTGGGCGCTGGACTTGAGCGCGGTTCTTTTTGGCTTTTTGCCGTTCGCGGTTGCTCTCTCAGCCCTGAAACGTTTTGACACCACGCTGCGCTGGACCGTGATCGCGCTCTATTGTGGGCTGTCGACCTTCCTGCTGTTCATGCAGCACCGCCCCGGAAACGGTCCCGACCTGGCCGTGAACGCTGTGCTGTTTACCGTTTACCTGGGTTGCTGCATTCACTTCTGGTTCGCTTACCGTCGCCGCACGGCAGGCGCTTTCATTACCATTGCCGGTTTTCTGGCCTGGGCATCAGTTTTTCTTTTTGCGCCCTTGCTGCGCGCGCTTGCACCGGGGGTGACGGTCGAATCCGAAGTGTGGAACCTGCCCAAATATCTCGTTGCCGTTGGGATGATCCTGCTGTTGCTCGAAGACCAGATTGAGCACAACCAATATCTCGCCTTGCACGATCATCTGACCGGGTTACCCAACCGGCGCCTTTACCAGGATCGTCTGGCCAGCGCTCTCGAACGGGCAAAGCGTTCAGAGGCTCAGACGGCGCTGCTCGTCGTCGACCTGGACAGCTTCAAGCAGGTCAACGATACCCTCGGTCATCATGTGGGCGATCTGGTATTGCAGCGCGTAAGCCAATTGTTTTCCGCGCGTGTGCGACGCTCCGATACGGTTGCAAGAACGGGAGGCGACGAGTTCTCCGTCATCCTGGAAGAACCCACCAGCCGCAACGAAGCGATGCACGTGGGCCGATCTTTGATGGAACTGCTCAATCAGCCTTTCGAACTCGGGGAGCATACCGTGCAGATCGGCGCCAGCGTGGGAATCGCCGTCTATCCGGAAGACGCTCGCGAGATGGAATCGCTTTGTATCGCAGCGGATTTGCGCATGTATAACGCCAAGCACGACGCGCGCGCGGGGCGCCAACGACTGGGCTCTCGGGTACAGCACGGTACATCGCCCGTCGAGCAAAATACGGAGCCGGACTTTCAAATAGCGGAATAGCAGGGCGGCTTATACGATCTACAAACAAAAAGGCCCGGAAATGAAATCCGGGCCTTTTTGTTTGTAGAAGAGCCTTGTCCCTGATTAGGACTGGCCGCCACCAGAACCTGGTCCACGGCCGCCACCACCACCGCCCGGCCGACGACGCCGGCGACGGCGATTGTTGTTGTTGCCAGCGGGAGGTCGTCCGCCACCACTACCGCCAGCAGGAGCGCCCACGGCCACTGGAGCTCCTTCAACGCAGTTGAAGTTGGGCTCGTTCTCTTCGTCGAACTCTTCGCCGTCTTCCTCGAAGTCGTCGCCGCCCTCAATCAGAATCGTGCTCTGATTTGATTTCGGCTGCTTCTCGTCAAATTCGTGGCGCGGCTTCGCGGGCGCGGCCGGCGCTTCGCCTTCTTCCGCGTCCGTAGCTTCAGCCGAAGCCGGCGCAGACTGCGCCAGCTTGGCCTTCTGCTCCTTGATCAGCGCCTTTCGGCTGAGCTTGATGCGATTGCCCTCGATGGCCAGAACCTTGACCATCACCTGGTCGCCCTCGCGCAGCTCGTCCTTCACTTCCTTGACTCGATGCTCGGCGATCTCGGAGATGTGCAGCAGCCCATCCGTTCCCGGGAAGAGCTCGACGAACGCGCCGAACTCGGCCAGGCGAACCACCTTGCCCAGATAGACCTTGCCGATCTCCGGCACAGCCGTGATGTTGCCGATGATTTCGAGCGCCTTCTTGAGTCCTTC
>JBEKVS010000086.1:0-17943 GCA_049513795.1 Occallatibacter sp.
GTGAGGACTTTGACTTTGATGGACGCCGGCAAGCTGGCCTGCAATGTCGGCAACAGTTTGTGAATCCTGTCAACGACGGCAATGATGTTGGCGCCAGGCTGGCGCTGGATGTTGACGATGACCGCGGGCTGGCGGTCCATCCATGCGGCTTGCTGCGAATTCTCGGCGGCATCGACAATGGTGGCCACGTCCGAAGCGCGAACAGCAGCTCCGTTGCGGTAGGCCACAATCACAGGCTTATAGTCCGAGCTCGACAGCAGCTGGTCGTTGGCGTCGATGGTGAACGATTGGCGCGCGCCGTTGAGGGTTCCCTTGGCT
This sequence comes from Occallatibacter sp., assembly GCA_049513795.1. GTDB lineage: Bacteria > Acidobacteriota > Terriglobia > Terriglobales > Acidobacteriaceae > Telmatobacter. The sequence goes on from JBEKVS010000086.1 coordinate 319, forward strand.
TGGTCCACGTTGGCGGCCGCGACGGCGGTGCGCAGATCTTCAAGGCTCAGGTTATAGGCGGCTAACTGGGCTGGGTTGGCCTGGATGCGTACCGATGGCTTTTGTCCGCCGGCGATCGAAACCAGCCCCACGCCTGTGACCTGCGAGATTTTTTGCGCGAGATTCGTGTCGGCGGCGTCTTCGATTTTATCCAGGGGCAGTGAATCCGAGGTCAGCGCCAAGGTCATGATCGGCGCGTCTGCGGGATTGACTTTGCTGTAGATGGGCGGATTAGGCAGGTCGGTCGGCAGGAACGTGTTGGCGGCGTTGATGGCGGCCTGCACCTCCTGCTCCGCCACATCGATATTTTCGTCGAGATTGAATTCGAGCGTGATGACCGAGCCGCCGCCCGAACTGACCGAGGTCATCTGCTTCAGCCCGGGCATTTCGCCAAACTGGCGCTCCAGGGGCGCAGTCACCGACGAGGCCATCACCTCCGGGCCGCCGCCGGGGTAAAAAGTCAGCACCTGAATGATGGGGTAGTCGACCTCAGGCAGCGCGGAGACGGGCAGCTGCTTATAGCCGATGGTGCCCGTAAGCATGATGGCCACCATCAGCAGCGAGGTAGCCACCGGGCGAAGAATGAACGGCCTGGAGGGACTCACGCTCACGGCTGCGACCTGCCTGGGGCCGTAGAGCCGGGTGCTGGCGAACCCGGCGCTGGCGAAGTTTGCCCGGCTGGAGTGAGCTGCTTAGCGACGGGCGCGCCCGGCAGCGGTACGACCGCTTGCGTGGGCTGCGGCCGGGCCTGGGCTTGGGTCGCGGTCACCGCCCGGCCGGCGCGAAGGCGGTCGGCGCCATCCACGACGACACGATCGCCGGGGCTGACACCGCTATCCAGAATGGTGAACTGACCCTCGGCAAGGGCTACTTTAATCGGCTGAACGCGGGCCGTTCCCGAGCCATCGGACGCGTTACCGTCGATGACCCATACAAAACCGCCCTGAAGTCCGCTCTGGATTGCCGACGATGGAACCACGAGGGCACTGGGCCGGTTCTCCAGAACCAGGTGGATGTTCACAAATTGATTAGGAAACAGCGACTGATCGCGATTCTCGAAGACGGCTTTCAGTTTCTCTGTTCCAGTTGTGGTATCGATCTGGTTGTCGCCCGTCAGCAGGGTTCCGCTGGCCAGTTTGATCTGATCGCTTCGATCGTAGGCGTCCACTGGAATACGGCGGTCAGCGGCCAGCTTATGCAGCACCTGGGGCAACTCATTCTCCGGCAGCGTGAAGTAGACCGCGATGGGCTGGAACTGGTTGATGATCACCAGGTTCGTGGTGTTGGCGGTGATGACGTTGCCGGGATCGACCAGGCGCAGGCCGATGCGCCCGTCGATCGGCGACTGAATCGAGCACCAGTCGAGTTGCAGTTGGGCCGTCTCGATAGCCGCCTTGTCCGCCGCAATGGCTCCCTGGTACTGGCCCTGCGCTGCCTCATCGGCGTCGAGGGTCTCTTTGGAGACGACACCGGCCTGGAAGAGCGCAGTGTAGCGGGCGTACTCCGCCTGAGCATTCTTGAGCAGCGCTTCATCGTGCAACAGGTTGCCCTTGGCCTGATCGAGCGCGGCCTGGTAGGGCTTGGGGTCGATGACCATGATGGTCTGGCCCTGGTGCACCTGGTCACCCTCAGTGAACTTCACCGGGAGCAGCTCGCCGCTCACCCGCGCCTTGACGGTCACGCTCATATACGGCGTAACCGTGCCCAGGGCACTGAGGTAAATGGGCATGGGCTTTTTTTCCGCCGCCGCTACCTGGACCGGGACCGGCTGGCTGGCCAATTGTGCCGCCTGGTCGGCGCTGTTCTGCGCGCTCAATTGCTGATTCTGGTGGATGCGCCAGACGACGAATCCGAGCCCGCCGATCAGCACCAGGTAAACCAGCATGCGAACCCACAACCCCTTGCGTGCGCGAGGCGGCGAGGGCGGGTCGAACGGATCTCTTACGGAAGAGTTGGGCACGGAAGTGTGAGGCTGCAAAGGACTTTCAATAGGCATGATCTTGATTCCAGTTTTTCTTCATGATGATTGCGGCAGATGCGCGGGCCGCGAGCGTTGGCCCAAGGACAGAATAGACACACTTTTCTACTGATACGGACGCGTCGATTTAACGAGAAGTTTCGTCAGACGTCAATAGGGTTGTCGCGCGCGTTGGCGGTTGAAGCGTGGGGCCCCACGGTGGGGAGCCAAAGGGAGGGTGCAGAAGAGCGATGCAGCGGCGGTCCTTTTTCCGATTCGAGTTTTTCGGTTCGAAACGGGCGTCTTACGTTGATGGAACTTTCGGTAGTGGTTCGCTTTGACAGCCTGTTCCCTCAGGGGCTAAAGCCCGGACTCATTTTGCGGGCCTTTACGTACGGGCTGAAGCCCTTACCCTTCAAATTGAGCCACCAGGGAATTTTGAGTTGCCAGAGAACCAATTAGCGAGATGAATCAAAATGCGAGATGCTTGGGTCCTCAAGTTGCACCCTTCTGCGCCGGCCGAGCATCCCACAATGGACTTTGCGGTAGATTTTGTTCGGACTTCGGCCTGAATCAGGCCGCTTCGGCTAACATAGTATTTCAAATGCAAGTTGAACGGTCCCCGGTCGACACTCTGTTGGTGTGCCGGAGCCCATGGAGCCGGGTGTTGGCCGTACCAGAATTCTCCACGACCCACCGTCCGCTGGCTAAGGGACGTTGCAACCCGGCTCAGGAGCGAGAACCAGCCCTATGATGTGGATTGTCCGGCTTGCGTTGCGGCGGCCTTACACCTTTGCCGTCTTTGCGCTTCTTATCCTGATTCTCGGCGCATTCAGCAGCATCTCGATGCCGACGGATATCTTTCCCAATATCAACATTCCCGTGGTCACGGTGGTGTGGCAATACGCCGGCCTTTCGGCGCAGGAGATGTCGACGCGCATCGTGTTCAACAGCGAGCGCGGCATGACCACCACGGTGAACGACATTGAACACATTGAGTCGCAATCGCTCAACGGGATTGCGGTCATCAAGATCTTCTTCCAGCCGCATGTGGACATCGGCAACGCCGTTGCGCAGGTCACGGCCATTTGCCAGGTGCAGTTGCGGCAACTGCCTCCGGGCACCACGCCGCCATTCATCATTCAGTACAACGCATCGAGCGTGCCCGTGCTGCAGTTAGGTCTGAGCGGCCTGGGACTCAATGAACAACAGTTGAACGACCTGGGGCAGAACACGATTCGCACCCAATTGGCCACGATTGAGGGGGCGCAGACACCCTTCCCGTACGGTGGCAAGCAGCGCCAGATCCAGGTAGACATCGACCTACACGCGTTGCAGGCCAAGGGACTTTCGCCGGTGGATGTGGTGAACGCCATCAATGCGCAAAACCTGATTGTGCCGTCGGGAACCATGAAGGTGGACCGCTTCGAGTACGCCATCGAAACCAACTCCGCTCCGGCTGTCGTCGAGGACCTGAACAACCTGCCCGTAAAGGCCATCAACGGGGCGGTGATCTACATCCGCGATGTTGCGCATGTCCGCGACGGCAATCCGCCGCAAACCAACATTGTGCGCGTGAACGGCAGCCGCGGCGTGTTGATGAATGTTCTCAAAACCGGTTCGGCGTCGACGCTGGACATCATCAAAGGGGTGCGCGAAGTGCTGGCCAATATCAAAGGCCAGTTACCGCCCGAGTTGCGAATCAACGCCCTCTCCGACCAGTCAATTTTTGTACGCGGCGCGATCAACGGGGTCATGCGCGAAGCGCTCATTGCCGCCTGCCTTACGGCCGTCATGATCCTGGTCTTCCTGGGCAGCTGGCGATCGACCTTGATCATCGCGGTATCCATTCCGCTGTCGATTCTCTGTTCGATTATCATGCTTTACGCGCTGGGTGAGACGATCAACATCATGACGCTGGGAGGCTTGGCGTTGGCCGTCGGCATTCTGGTTGATGACGCGACCGTCGAGATTGAAAACATCAATCGCAATCTGGAATCGGGCAAGGAGATCGAGCAGGCCATCCTCGACGGCGCCGCGCAGATCGCAACTCCTGCGCTGGTTTCAACGCTCGCCATCTGCATCGTGTTCGTACCCATGTTCCTGCTCAGCGGCGTGGCCCGGTATTTGTTCGTCCCACTGGCAGAGGCCGTGGTCTTCGCCATGCTCGCCAGCTACCTGTTGAGCCGCACAGTCGTGCCTACAATGGCCAAGTACCTGTTGAAGGAACACGACGATGCGGAGATGGCGCAGAAGCGTGCCAGCCGCAATCCGCTAGTCCGGTTTCAACTTGGATTTGAGGCTGGATTCGCGCGGCTGCGCCTTGGCTACCTGCGCCTGCTGACGCTTTGCGTCGACCACGCTGCAATTTTTCTGGTCCTCTTCGTGCTGCTGTCGGTGGGCTCGGTTCTCTTCCTCACCCCATCGCTTGGGCAGGATTTCTTTCCCTCGGTCGACTCCGGCCAGTTCAAGATCCATGTGCGCGCCCGCACCGGCACGCGCATCGAAGAGACGGCGCTGCTCTGCGATCACATCGACGGAACCATCCGCGAGCATATTCCCGCCAGGGAAGTGGTCACGATTGTCGATAACATTGGCCTGCCCTACTCCGGACTGAATCTTTCCTATTCCACTTCTGCGCCCATTGGACCGGCTGATGCCGACATCCAGGTGCAGCTCACTGAGGATCACCATCCCACGGCCGAATATGTGGAGACGCTGCGCAAGGTGTTGAACCGCGAGTATCCCGGCGTCACCTTCTATGTGCTGCCGGTCGACATCGTGACACAGATTCTGAACTTCGGCCTCTCCGCGCCAATCGATATCCAGATTGTGGGACCGAACCTTTATGGAGATCGCGCGCTGGCGGAAAAGATGCTCAACGAAGTGCGCTATGTTCCCGGCGCCGCCGACGCACGCATCCAGCAGCCGTTCGATTATCCCAACATGACGGTGAATGTGGACCGGACGCGCGCGCAGGAGATCGGGCTCACGCAAGGCAACGTAGCGCAAAGCATCCTGGTGGCGCTGAGCGGCAGCTTCCAGACCACTCCCAACTTCTATCTCGATCCCAAGTCAGGCGTCACGTACAACGTGGCTGTCCAGGCGCCGCAGTATCGATTGGAGTCTCTGGCGGATTTGAGAAGCCTGCCTATCACCGGCTCGTCGCAACAGACGGCAAGCGCCAGCACCGGCGGAGGAGCCGGCAATGGCGTACCCGGCGTGCCCGCTCCAGTTAATGTGCTAGGCAACGTCTCGACGATCGATCCCGGCACGGAACTCGGCACAGTAAGCCACTACAACGTGCAGCCGGTGCTCGATATCTATGCCAACGTGGACGGCACTGACCTGGGCTCGGTGACGCGCGCGATGCAGAAGATCATCGATCGCCACGAGGGAGATCTGCCGCGCGGATCGCATTTCATCTTGCGCGGGCAGAGCGAGACGATGAGGAAGTCCTACATCGGTTTGCTTGGCGGCCTGGCCTTTTCCATTCTTCTGGTCTACCTGTTGATTGTGGTCAACTTTCAATCGTGGCTTGACCCATTCCTCATTATTTCGGCGCTGCCGGCGGCGCTGGCGGGGATTGTCTGGTTTCTCTTCCTGACCAACACACGGCTCAGCGTACCTGCGCTCACCGGCGCCATCATGTGCATGGGCGTGGCCACATCCAATTCCATTCTCGTCGTCACGTTCGCACGCGAGCAGTTGGAGACGCTGGTTGGCGATGCGCGGCGTGCATCCTTGAACGCGGGCTTTGTCCGGCTGCGGCCGGTGGTGATGACGGCCCTGGCCATGATCATCGGCATGATCCCCATGTCGCTTGGACTAGGAGATGGGGGCGAGCAGAATGCGCCTCTGGGACGCGCCGTGATTGGCGGTCTTCTTCTCGCCACGGTGGCGACGCTTTTCTTTGTTCCGGTCTTCTTTTCCGTCGTGCACGGGTGGCTGGAAGGGCGGCGCAAGAAAGCCCAGGGCGACGGCCGCGCAGGAACCATCGACGAATTCGACCAGCTTACGGAGTAGCTTTCAACATGAATGAAGAACGCAAACCGAACACGCACGGCGCGACGCAGGCTGAACAACCGGCTCATGTCGGCCACGATCATGAAACCGCTCCGGAGCAGAAGCCGATCTCAGGCGGTGTCGCCGTAGTGGGCGTGATCGTCCTGCTGGCGATTGCCACAGCGGTGGCAGTCTTTGGCATTCTGAGCCGCAGGTCTGCCGATGCCGTGCTGGCAGAGCGCACCACTGACCTTGCCGCACCCTCGGTCATTGTCGCGGCGCCCAAGCAGGGTTCGCCCACGGATACATTTTTGCTCCCCGGCAACGTGACCGCCTACACGGATTCACCCATCTATGCGCGGACTTCGGGTTACTTAACCAAGTGGTATTACGACATTGGCGCGCGCGTGAGAAAGGGCGACCTGCTGGCCGAGATTGCTACGCCCGAACTGGATCAGCAGGTGACCCAGGCGCAGGCCGACCTGGCCACCGCGCAATCCACCGCCGACAACGCCAAAGTCCAGGCCGACCGATACTCCGGATTGGTGAAGACCGACGCCGTTTCGCACCAGGATACGGAGACGTTTGTCACCCAGGCGGCGACCACCTTATCGGCCGTCAAATCCGCGCAAGCCAATCTGCAGCGACTCAAGGAGCTGCAATCGTTCGAGAAGGTCTACGCGCCTTTTGACGGCGTGGTGACGGCGCGCAACGTCGACACAGGCCAGCTGATTACCCAGGGCGGACCGAGCGAGCTGTTCCACATGCAGGCATTGCAGACGCTGCGCGTCTACGCCAACCTGCCGCAGCTCTACTCCAACAGCGTGAAGCGCGGCGCGAAGATCGATCTCACCTTCGCCGAGCATCCCGGCAAGACGTATCAGGGAACGCTGGTGAGAACCGCCGACTCCATCGATCCTGCCAGCCGCACACTGCTGGTTGAAGTCGATATCGAAAATCGCTCCGGCGAATTGCTGCCTGGATCGCTGGCCCAGGTTCACTTCAAGACTGCAACGGCAAGCCAGACGTTTATTGTTCCATCGGCTGCGCTCATCTTCCGCAGGGAAGGACTGCGTCTAGGAACAGTGGTCGACGGCGACAAGGCTCACCTGGTGCCGGTGGTCATCGGTCAGGACGACGGGGCAACGGTCGAGATTCTCTCCGGCTTGAACGCTGCCGACAAGGTGATTCAAGACCCGCCCGATTCGCTCATCGAGGGTGAAAAAGTCTTCGTGGAGAGCCCCGGCAACAAGGCCACTGCAGGAGGCATCTAGCGATGCGTCTGCCAGAGGCGGAGAAAGGGTTTCAAGCCTTCAATACACGCGGCTCGAACGAGCGGCGCGGGGTAGGAGCCGCTCTGCCCATCGGCAGCCTGGCTGCGCTTCTGCTGCTGGCCGGCTGCAAACCCGTCGGTCCGAACTATAGCCGCCCCACTTACACCGCTCCGCCGGCTTACAAGGAGACGGGCGCATCGACCGTGCAAACCCCTTTGGCGCCTCCGCCCAATCCGCAGGGAGGTGGATGGCAGCCGGCCAACCCTTCGGATGGAATGCTGAAGGGCAAGTGGTGGGAGATCTACCAGGACCCGCAGCTCAATCAACTGGAAGAGCGCATCGCCACCTATAACCAGGGACTTCGCCAGGCGCTTCAGACTTATCTTGCCGCGCAGGACCAGACAAAAGCGGCGCGCTCCGCGTTGTTTCCGAAACTCTCAGCCGGACCGTCGTTCGAGCACGAAAAGCTGTCGGAACACCGGCCGCTGACGGGTGTCACCACGCCTTCGAGCTACAACGATTTGCAGCTCGAGGGCCAGGGGAGCTGGGAGCCGGACTTCTGGGGACGCATACGGCGCACCGTCGAAGCCGCCCATGTGAATGCGCAAGCCAGCGCAGCGGATATGGCCAACGTGAATTTGAGCCTGCAAGCGGCCATGGCCACAAACTACTTCCAATTGCGCGGCGCGGATGCGCAGATCAAGCTGCTGAACCAGACCATCAAGGATCTGGAGGACCAGCTCGACCTGGCCAAGAGGCGGCTCCAGGGCGGCGTGGCCACGGAGGCCGATGTGGCCCAGGCGCAGACGCAATTGGAAACCACGCGCGCGCAGCTGGTCGACGTCGGCGTGGCGCGCGCTCAATATGAACACGCCGTGGGCACCATCGCGGATTACAAGCTGCCCAGCTTCACCATTCCGTTTTCTCCACTGGACCTGCCGCTGCCCACGATTCCGATTGGTGTGCCTTCTCAACTGCTGGAGCGGCGGCCTGACATTGCCGCCGCCGAGCGGCGCACGGCCGCTGCTAATGAGCAAATCGGCATTGCGGTGAGCGCGTTCTATCCCACCATCAGCCTCACCGGGCAGGGCGGTTTCGAAAGCACCCATGGCGGCACATGGATTCAGGGGCCAAGCGCGCTTTGGTCGCTTGGGGCACAGGCCACGGAGTTGCTCTTCGATGCCGGCCAGCGCCGCGCGCTGACCGACGAGGCCATCCATCAGTACGAAGCCCAGGTGTCAGGGTACAAAGGCGTCATCTTCCTGGCCTTCGAAGATGTGGAAGACCAGCTCTCCGGCCTGCGCATCCTGGAGCAGGAGTCAGGCGCGGAGCAGAAGGCGGTTGCTTCCGCGCAGCACTCTTACGACATTTCCAACCAGCGTTACAAAGGCGGCGTAACCAGCTACCTTGAAGTGCTCACCGCGGAGGCGACCCTGATCCAGAACCAGCAGACGGCGGTGCAATTGCAGACGCGCCAATTTGTGGATAGTGTTGCGCTGGTTCGCTCCCTGGGCGGCGGCTGGGATACGACGCAATTGCCTAAGTAGGTCGCTACAGGTGGCTAAATGCCTTCGCCCATGGACACATATTCGCGCAGCCGCTCGAGCTCTTCGCGGTAGGCTTCGCGCTCCGCTGCTTCGGCTGCGAAAGGCTCGACAGGATGCGCCGGGGCCCCTTCAACGCACATGCACCGCTCCAGTTCCTCGACGCGCGCTGATAGAGCAATGAGGGCGTCGGAGAGCGGATCTTTCACGTCGTGCGGATCGGTAATCAGCACCCGCTGCCCGTTGCGGTAGACAATGTGAGCGGGAACACCGACCACGGTCGAGTTGGGCGGAACATCGGACAGCACCACCGACCCGGCACCCACGCGCGAGTTTTCGCCCACCGTGATGTTGCCCAAAACATTGGCGTTGTTGCCGATGAAGACTCCGTCGCAGATGGTTGGGTGGCGCTTGCCGTGGCCCTTGCCGGTACCGCCCAGCGTAACTCCCTGGTAGATGGTTACGTCGCTCCCTACAATGGCCGTCTCGCCAATAACCACGCCCGTTGCGTGATCGATGAACAAGCGGCGGCCGAGCAGCGCGCCGGGGTGAATGTCGACGCCGGTGTAGAAGCGGGCGACCTGGGAGATAATGCGCGCGGGAAGGCGCAGCTTCATCCGCCAAAGGGCGTGCGAGACGCGATGAAACCACACCGCCCATAACCCGGGATAGCAGAGGACAACCTCAAGCCACGAGCGCGCGGCCGGATCGCGCTCCAGGATGGAGCCGATGTCTTCGCGGGTTCGAGAGAACAGGGACATAGTGAATGCGGTAGATTCTTCCCGGCGCGATGCATCTGCTGGAGGCTGGGCCCTCACGGTTCTTTAGCCGATGGGCCGAAGTAGCGTTAGAACGCTTCCTCGAAAACTACCTCGAAAACTGAGAGACCAAAAAAGTTGAAGAGCGGGCCAGCGAAACATCGGCGTGTTTCGCTGGCCTCGCGGTCGATTAGACGGTCACCGCTTCGGCGGTCAGAGCCAGCGCTTTCTGCCGCAGCGACTCAAACAGCACGCTGGAGAGATACCGCTCGCCGAAGCTGGGCAGGACAGCCACGATCAGCTTGCCGGCATTCTCAGGCCGCGCTGCCACCTGGAGGGCGGCATGAACGGCTGCGCCGGATGAGATGCCGACGAACAGGCCTTCTTCCAGGGGCAGCCGGCGCGCGGTCGAGATGGCGTCATCATTCGAGACCTGGACCACCTCGTCGATCAGGCTGGTGTTCAGGATGGAAGGAACGAAGCCGGCGCCGATGCCCTGAATCTTGTGCGGGCCGGGTTTGCCGCCGGAGAGAACGGGGCTGTCCACGGGCTCGACGGCGATAGCCATGAACTCCGGCTTGCGCTGCTTGATATACGTGGCCACGCCGGTGATAGTGCCGCCCGTGCCGACGCCTGAGATGAGGATGTCCACCTTGCCGTCGGTGTCGTCCCAGATCTCTGGGCCGGTGGTGGCGAGGTGAACGGCGGGGTTGGCCGGGTTGTCGAACTGCTGCAGGATGAAGCCGTTGGGCGTCTCAGCAAGGATCTCGTTGGCTTTGGCGATGGCTCCCTTCATGCCATTTGGCCCCGGCGTAAGCACCAGCTCGGCGCCAAAGGCCAGCAGCAGCACACGGCGCTCGGTGCTCATGGTCTCCGGCATGGTGAGGATGAGGCGATAGCCCTTGACGGCGGCGATGAAGGCCAGGCCAATGCCGGTGTTGCCGCTGGTGGGCTCGATGAGGACGGTCTCGCCGGGCTGGATCTTGCCCGCCTTCTCGGCGGCCTCGATCATGGCCAGACCGATGCGGTCCTTGACGCTCGACATCGGGTTCTGGCTCTCGAGTTTGACCAGGACGGTGGCCGGCAAGCCGGCAGCGAGGCGATTGAGCCGCACCAGCGGGGTGTGGCCAATGAGTTCAGTTACATCCGCGGCAATGCGCGCCATGATGTTCTCCTTTGGGGGCAACGGGCCCCGGATTCAAGGTTTTCTGAATGGTTTGGAGTGTGGTGGAGCTTTTCAAGCGGAAAAATTTGAGCGCAGATTGAGCGCACTTCTGCATCGGAGCTTCTCACCAGGACGGCGTCAGCGACATCGATGCATGCCAACAGAGTAGACCCAGCGTGCGCGGTATGGCAAGCTGCACGGGGAGAACGGCGGCGACGGGGCGCTTCCGCGCTCAGCCGGTGTTGCGCAGGCCGGCGGAGATGCCGCTGATGGTGGCGGCGATGGCGCGATTGACTTCGGGGGTGTCTTCGCCTGCCCGCTTGCGGCGCAACATGTCCACCTGGATGAGGTGCATGGGGTCGACGTACGGGTTGCGCAGCCGGATGGAGTGGGCGAGCACCTGGTTCTTTTCGAGCAGTTCCGTCTGGCGCAGGATGGAGAGAACCGCGCGGACGGTGCGATGGAACTCCGCTTCAAAGAGGTCGTAGATGCGCTCGCGCAGTTTGGAGTCTTCGACCAGCGAGGAGTAAAGCCGAGCCGTGGCCAGGTCGACCTTTCCCAAAGCCATCTCCACGTTACGCAACAGATCGATGAAGAGGGGAAACTCGCGCGCCATGGTCTGCAACAGATCGAGCGGGGCCGATTGGCCGGAACCAGATGCCCCGCTCAGGTACTCCTCCAACGCGAAGCCGACACCGAACCAGGCGGGAACGAGAAGCCGCGATTGGGTCCAGCCGAAGACCCAGGGAATAGCGCGCAGGTCGGAGAGCGAGGGCGAAGCCTTGCGGCGCGAAGGACGCGAGCCGATTTTGGCATTCTCGAGTTCGGCCACCGGTGTGGACTGTTCGAAGTACCTGAGAACACCGGCGTCTTCAAGAATGTGTTCGCGGTAGAACCCGTAAGAAAGGTCGGAGAGCTGGTTGAGCGCTGCCTCCCACTCAGGCTTCAGGATTCCGGTGAAGTGTCCTTGCGGGTCGCGGGCATTGGGCCGCGCCAGTGCGTCGAGCGAGGCGGCGATCATCAGTTCCAGGTTGCGCTCGGCCAGCACTTCGTCGGCGTATTTGAAGTTGAGCACTTCGCCCTGCTCGGTGATGCGGAGCTGGCCATCGAAGGAATCCATGGGCTGGGCGAAGATGGAGCGGTGCGTCGGCCCACCGCCACGGCCGACGGTGCCGCCGCGGCCATGGAAAAGGCGCAGCTTGACGCCGGCTTCGCGGGCCACGACGTGCAGGTCGCGATGAGCGCGGAAGATCTCCCACGTCGAGGTCAGCATGCCGCCGTCTTTGTTGGAGTCCGAATAGCCGAGCATCACTTCCTGCCAGTTGTCCCAGGTGGCGATCAGCTTGCGATAGTCGGCGCGGCTCCACAACTCGCGGCAGACGGCCGGAGCGTTCCGCAGGTCTTCAATCGACTCGAAGAGCGGCACGGGCATCAGGCCGGGATCGCGTCCAGCGCCTTCAACCTTTACGCCGCCGAGACGCGCCAGGCGGATCACAGTGAGCACATCTTCAACCGTGCCGGCGCCGCTGATCACGTATTGCCGAATCGCTTCCGGCGAGCAGCCATCTTTGACTTCGGCCACGACGCGAAATGTTTCGAGCACGCTGGCCGTTTGCTCCGAAAGACTACCGGGGAGCGTGGGGGCGATGGAGTCGGAGATGGCCTCTTGCAGGGCAGAAGCCAGCACGCGGGCGTGTTGGCGAATGTCGAGCGTGTGCAGATGCAAGCCGAAGGTGCGTACCTGCAGGACCAGCGGATCGATGAGCGTGCGGGCAATGCGCAGGCCGCGGTTGTCGGCCAGCGAAGCACGGAGCGCTTCAAGGTCGTCGAGGAACTCGTGCACTGAGCAATAGGGAGCCAGCACCTGCGCAAGCTCCTCCTGGCCCTGGGCGAGCGTGTACGAAGTGACGGGCAGGGACTCCCCCGCGGCGCCCGCATGCGGCCTGCTCTCATGCTCCAGCGTGCGCTGCACGCGTGCCTTGAGGCAGATCACGAAGCGGCGATAGTATTCAAACTCGTATTGCTCGCCGAAGACCTGCGCCTCAGGCGTGCGCACCTGCGCCACATACGCTTCCAGACGAGCCAGCAGCGCATCGCTCACGTGCCGCTGCTGCGCGCTGGTGGTGAGCAGGTCAATGATTTGCTGAAGCTGGCCCTGGTAGTAAAGCAACAGGTGACCGCGTGCCAGTTGAATGGCGTCGCGCGTGACTTGCGGCGTGACGAAGGGATTGCCGTCGCGGTCGCCGCCGATCCAGGAGCCGAATTTAAGCACCTCGGGCAGCGCCAGCGTGTCGATCTCCAGCCCGTACGAACTCTGCAGCGCTTCAGAAATCTCGCGGTAAAGGCTGGGCAGCGTTTCAAAGATGGAAACATCGTAGTAGTCGAGGCCCATCTTGATCTCGTCATAGACCGTGGGCCTGCGCGAGCGAACTTCGTCCGTTTGCCACAAGCTTGTGATCTCGGCCAATACCATTTGCTCGAGGCGCGCGAGGTCCTGCTCGGGCACGGGAATGCGATCGAGAGTGGCCAGGAAATCACCGATGCGGCGGCGCTTGAACATGACCGATCGCCGCGCTACCTCAGTAGGATGGGCCGTAAACACGGGGACGATGAGCACCCGCTTGAGCCAGTCGAGAGCTTCATCTCCGGCGATGCCCACGCGGCGCATCTCCGAGAGCGTGCCGGCGAGCGACCCGCGCTGGCGGCCGGCCTGGCCGCTCAGGCGCAGTGCAATGCGGCGGCGCTTGCGGTGGTTGGTTTCAGCCAGGTTAATCAGCTCGAAGTAAAACGCGAATGCACGCGTCAGCAGGATGGCCCGTTCCGCGGGCAGCGAATGCACGAGATCGAGCGCGGTGGCTGCGTGCAGCGCTGCTTCTTCTTCGCTGCCCCGCGCTTCGGCGTCGCGACGTCGAATGGTGCCCTGGCGCAGCGCTTCCACATGCGCAAAAAGATCGTCGCCGGCCTGCTCGCGCAGCACGTCGCCGAGCAATGTGCCGAGCGAACGCACGTCGCGGCGCAGCGGCGCTTCTTTCAGCTCGCCGGACTGCGCTTCCAACTCCGCCAGTCGCTGCGACCAGCTTTCTGGATTCCACAAAAGGGCCATCGTCTTTTGATTATGCCTTATGACTAGTGGAGACTGAGCGGCGGAAGCAGGTGGAGCTATGGTCGTTGACCATGCCGGCGGCCTGCATGAAGGCGTAAACAATGACGGGCCCGACAAACTTGAAGCCGCGCTTCTTGAGCTGCTTCGACATTTCGACGGATAGCGCCGTTTGCGCGGGGACGGGGCTCTCGTTGAGGATGGGCTTGCCGCCGACAATGTCCCATAGGAACGCGGCGAAGTCCTGGCCTGATTTCTGCATCTCGAGGTAGATGCGTGCGGCTTGGATGGTGGCTTGAATCTTGGCGCGCGAGCGAATGATGCCGGAATCCTGGAGCAGGCGCTGGATGTCGGCTTCGCCGAAGCGGGCGACCTTGGCGGGATCGAAGCCCTTGAAGGCTTTGCGGAATGCGTCGCGCTTGCGCAGCACGGTGATCCAGGAAAGGCCGGCCTGAAATCCCTCGAGCGCGAGCAGTTCCCAAAGGGCGCGGCTGTCGCGCTGGGGCACACCCCACTCTTTGTCGTGATATTCACGCAAGAGCGGATCGCTCTCAGCCCAGGCACAGCGGGTCTTGACGGCTTTGGCGCTCATAACTTCGATGGTATCCGACGGCTACGCGCCCTCGAGCTGCAGCATCAGTTCTTCCCACTCAGCAGTGAGGGTGGTGAGCTGGTTGCGGAGATCTTCGGCCAGAGCAGTCAGGCGGGCGGTTTCGGCAGTGGAAACGTACGCGGCAAGTTGCTGTTCGGTGTGGGCAATCGCGGCTTCAATGCGCGGGATTTCTTCTTCGAGAAAACCGCAGCGGTCTTCCATCTGCTTCTGCTTGATGGGATTGAGGCGGCGGTTTTTTCCTCTTGGTGCAGAGCCGTTGAGCGATATGTAACCGCCCTCGATGACGATGGTGTTTGGAGCCGGCTGAGTGGACGGCGCGGCCTCCCCGTTTCCGCTACGCGAAGGCTCGGACCCCCGACTCGGTTCAGGGCTACGAGCCGAAGTTCCTGCGGCGAGAACCTGCTTGCGGCGCAGATAGTCCTCATAATTGCCCTCGTGGCTGGTGACGGTCCCGTCCTCGACTTCGAGAACGCGCGTCGCGAGCCGGTCAATGAAATAACGATCATGCGAAACGAAGACTACAGTGCCTGAGAACGCCGCAATGGCCTCGAGCAGCACGTCTTTGGCGCGCATGTCGAGGTGGTTGGTGGGCTCGTCGAGCAATAGAAAATTCGATGGCGAAACCAGAATACGCGCCAACGCGTAGCGGTTGCGTTCGCCGCCGGAAAGCACGCCGAGCGGTTTGAAGACATCGTCGCCGCGAAACAGAAAACAGCCCAGCAGTGAACGCAGCTCGCCTTCCGGCACTTTGAGCGCGGCGCGACTGATGTCGTCGAGCATGCGGGCATCGCCGTTGAGAACCTTGTATTGATCCTGCGCGAAGTATTCGCTCACTACATTGTGGCCGAGTTTTACGTGACCCGCAGTCGGAGCTTCATCGCCTGTCAACAGGCGGATGAGCGTCGATTTGCCGGCACCGTTGATGCCGACCAGGGCCACGCGATCTCCACGTTCAATGGTGAAGTTGACATTGGCCAATACTTGTTTGGGTCCATAACTTTTGGCTAAATTCTGCGCTTCGACAACCGTGCGTCCCGAAGGCGGCGGCTGAGGAAACTTGAAATGGATCACCGGCTCTTCTTCCGGAATCTCGATGCGTTCTATCTTTTCCAGCTCTTTAATTCTCGACTGCACCTGTTTGGCCTTGGTGGCCTGGGCGCGAAAGCGATTGATGAAAGCTTCAAGGTGCTCAATCTGGATGCGCTGGTTGCGATATGCCGACTCAAGCTGCGCGCGCCGCTCGTCCTTCTGGCTCAGGTATTTCGTGTAATTCCCTTGATAGATAGTGAGGCGTTTGTTCCATATCTCCACGGTGCGGTCAATGGTGACATCGAGAAAATAGCGATCGTGGGAGATAAGAATGTAGCCGAAGGGATAACTCTTGAGATAGTCCTCGAGCCAGTTGCGTGTCTCAAGGTCCAAGTGATTGGTGGGCTCGTCGAGTAACAAAAGGTTGGGCTTGGCCAGCAGCAGTTTGGCCAGCGCGATGCGCATCTGCCAGCCTCCGGAAAACTCATCCGTCTGCCGCGCCCAATCTGTCTTGCTGAAACCAAGGCCGGTGAGCACGCCGCCTACCTGGGCATCGAGTGCGTACCCGTCGAGCGCATGAAATCGTTCCTGTAGCAGAGAAAATCTTTCTGCCGCGGACTCGTATTCAGCGCCAGCATGGTCGAGCACCGCCAGCTGTCCGGCGAGTCGCTCGATCTCGCTCTCCATCTCGCGCAATTCATCGAAGACACTCAAGCATTCGTCAAAGACGCTTCGGCCGGCCAGACGCAGCCCTTCCTGGGGAAGGTAGCCGATGCTCATGCCGCGCGTCTGCTGCACGGCGCCGTAGTCGAGCGATTCCAGGCTCGCCAGCACCTTCATCAGCGTGGATTTTCCTGTACCGTTGGCGCCGACCAGCGCGGTCTTCTCCCGCGCCCGGATCAGCCAATTGGCTTCAAGAAAGAGAACGCGCGGTCCAAATCGTTTGCCGGCATTTTGCAGCGAAAGCATAGATGTCCATTTTCGCAGAGAGCTGTCACGGGTAGCCAAGCCGTACCTCGTGTCGTGGCCTCTCAGGTCCGGCAGAATACCTGCAGCTGCTCCGCAATTCACAGGCTATGGATATCGACGACGGGATGCTGATTGGAAGATTCTGCCGACAAGATCCGCAGTCTCCCCACATCGTTACCTATCGGGATGGATGTGGGCTCACCCTGACCGCGACGCTCGCTGCTGCTCGTTGGACGGCCATCTTGTCCAAGGCGCCATAGTCGCCCTCCCACTTTTGTCGCGACTCGAAGGCGGCATTCGAGGTAGACTCATTCCGGCAGAATATATGAGACAAAACAGATTCATCGCAATCACATCTATCTCGGCTGGCGTTGCCTTGCTGCTCACGACGGGTATCGCAAGCTTGCGAGGGCAGGGGCCGGACGGCGGCCGAACTGCTCAGGCGCTATTCACCGCTCTCGATACTGACAAGGATGGAACACTGACCCGGCCCGAGCTGGAGTCTGGCTTCAATGCCTGGTTTACCGCCTGGGACAAGACTCAAAGCGGCACCCTCACCCAGCCTCAGATCCTGGCCGGAATCAGCACATTGTTGCCCGCGCCTCCCGCGGTCAAGCCGGGGCAGGCCAACACGTTCAACCCGGCCGGAAATTCGACGCCGATCCCCGTAGCGCAAGCTGCTGTGGACGCCATGACGGCAGCCTTACCCACTACGCCGGGCAGCAAGCCGATGCACGAGCGCAGGCTGCTGGTGCTGGCGCACACGGGCGCGGGAGGGTTCGTTCACGCCTCCATTCCGCTGGCCGCGAAGGCCGTGGAAGCACTGGGAAACCAGGGCGGTTTATGGACCACGACCGTCAGTTACGACGCGGCGGATATCAATACCAATAACCTCAAGAAATACGACGCCATTTTCCTGGACAGTACGACTGCGTGCTTTCTTGACGATCCGGATCCCGCCGTGACGGCCGCGCGGCGACAGGCGTTGCTGAGTTTCGTGCGGGGCGGAAAAGGGATTGCCGGCATACACGCGGCGACGGATTCGTATCACACCGATTGCCGGGCAAGTGAGGCCACAGCAAAGAACGGCAGTCCCGGCATGAATTTTGTGGCGTTGGTTTTAGCTGCCCGGCTGGTCACGGCAGCCGACAAAGATAGCGACGAATCCGTCA
>JBEKVS010000087.1:0-25404 GCA_049513795.1 Occallatibacter sp.
ATCGAAGATTTCAAGGTCCTGTCGCGAAGCAAGTGCGTGGTATTCCACGAGACGTACACCCTCGATTGCTTTCATAAGATACACAGTCACCCGTCGTAATCAGCGGTTATCGACATATTGATTAGTTCTGCCCCGATTATGGGAGTTATAGTTTCGAACTTACGACTTAGGTAATTGCATATTTCGCTGAATACCCACACGGGCGTTACTTGAGAAACCAGTTCAGGGGGAAAGTTGTGTTACTTGTGGAGATTACTCACATAGCTGTCTTCGAAGATGACCGAGCAAAGCCTACATCATGTTAGATGCCGATTGAAACAAAAACCTTTGCTTTCCCATTACCAACAGTCTCCTGATTGCGAAGAATGTCCAAACTCTCGTCTCCAAATTCCACACCGTTGGTACTGTCATCCCAACCGGCGCAGCGAAACGCAGGGATTCGAAAGCCTGCCTCGAGCGAAGCCGAACAAAACCAGCGTTTGGATGTTTCGTGTTTTGGATGGCGCTCACGGAAAATGATGCTGAAGGTTCCCAGGAAAATGACGCGCAAATCCGATACATCGCTCAGTCTCCCGCAGGCACTTTGCAGCAGTCTCCCGCCGCCGCCGGCTCGTTGCTTCCCGCGTCGAGAACCACCTTCCAGCTTCCGTCCGGCTGCTTGCGCCAGATCGTCATATACCGGCCGCTGGTTTCTACCGGATTTCCATTCGCGTCTTTGCTGTGTCCTTCGAAATGGCCCCAGGTGTAACCCATGTCCGCCGAGGGACCCATCACTGCATCCGTCGGCGTCCAGGTGAGCTGGTAGTTCTTTGCAGACCAGTTCGCGGATTTAACAATGGCCACCTTGCCCACCAGCGGCGCCTCGCCATTGCCCAGCGCCACGCCATCCTCGGCAAACCAGTCGGCAAACGCGGCGCCACCTTTTTCTGCCACATCTTTGGCGAACCGTGCCTCCAGATCGAAGAGCAACATCTTGCCCGGCTTCACGGTAGGATCGGAGAGCGGGTTTGCCGCGCTGGCCGCACCCGGCTCCGGCAACTGCGCAGGCAGCAGCACCGGCCCCATTCCCGCCGCCAAAACGACCACCCCGATTGCTCGTGCCATCCTGCGCATGCCTTCTTCCTCCTGCGGCCCAATTAGCGGAACTGCCTCAACCCCAGTCTACCGTCCTGCGCACCATGGCCGTCAGTGATTCCTTCACCACTCGATCGCATCCAATCCATCAACCCATGCTCGGTGCCGCGAAGCGCGGGGTTGGTATACTCATGGTTACCTGCGTGCTCAGCCCAAAGCGCTGAAAACGGGGCGGGACATTCAGTGCAATTGCAGTGGCCAGGGTTGGATGTTCGAGCGCTTTTACAATCCGCCGGCTGCGAAGGGCTGAGGTTCTATTGTTTGCAACCCGTGCCGTTTCCGGGAGAAGGAAGACCATGGGAGCTTTGCTCAATTCCATCCAATCGCCCGCCGATCTGAAGCGCTTGAACTTTGCCCAGATGGCGGAGCTTGCGGAGGAGATTCGCGCATTCCTGATTCAGACGCTCTCCCGGACCGGCGGCCACCTGGGCCCTAACCTGGGCGTGGTCGAGCTGACGCTGGCCCTGCACACGGTCTTCAACACTCCCGAGGACAAGCTGCTCTTTGATGTGAGCCACCAGGCTTACATCCACAAGATTCTCACCGGGCGCCTCGACCGCTTTTCCACCATTCGCCAGCCCGGCGGCCTGAATGGTTTCATGCTGCGCACCGAGAGCGAGCATGATTGTTTTGGAGCCGGGCACGCCGGCACGGCGCTCTCCGCCGCGCTGGGCATGGCCGTGGGGCGCGACCTGGCCGGCGGCGCCGAGCATGTAATCGCCGTGGCCGGCGACGCAGCCTTCACCAACGGCATCTCGTTCGAGGCGCTCAACAACATCGCCGAGCAAACCAAGCGGATGATAATCGTCCTCAATGACAATGAGTGGTCCATCGATCGCAACGTTGGCGCCATCGCCCGCTACTTCCACAAGATCGTCACCAATGAGCACTACCAGCATCTGCACGACTCGGCCAAGAGAATTGTCCAGAAAATCGGCGGCAAGACCGCGGTCACCCTCGCGCGGCGCGCCGAAGAAGCCGCCAAGAGCATGCTCTGGCCGTCGATCCTCTTCGAAGAGTTTGGCCTGGAGTATTTCGGCCCCATCGACGGCCACAATCTGCCGCTGTTGGTTGATACGTTCAAGTTCCTGAAGGCCGCCGACCACCCCGTTCTTCTCCACGTGCTCACGCAGAAAGGTCGTGGCTACCAGCCGGCGCTCGACGGGCAAAAGAAATTCCACGGCCTCGGCCCCTACGATCCTGAGACCGGCACCACCAAGCCTGCCGGGCAGCTTACCTATTCCGAGGTCTTCGCCAACACGCTCGTCGAACTGGCCAATCGCGACGAGCGCATCGTCGCCATCACGGCTGCCATGCCCAACGGCACAGGACTGGATTTATTCCGGCCGCATCATCCCAAGCGCTACTTCGACGTCGGCATCGCCGAGGAGCACGCGGTGGTATTTGCCGCCGGCATGGCCACGCGCGGCTTCCGGCCCGTTTGCGCCATTTACTCCACATTCCTGCAGCGCGCATTCGATCCCGTTGTGCACGACGTCTGCCTGCAAAAACTCCCTGTCGTGTTCTGCATGGACCGCGCCGGATTATCCGGCGACGATGGTCCGACCCATCATGGCCTCTTCGATATCAGCTATCTGCGCGGCATTCCCGAGATCGTATTGATGGCGCCCAAAGATGAAGACGAACTGGCGGACATGATGCAGACCGCCGTTCAGCTTCCCGGCCCCAGCGCCATTCGCTACCCGCGTGGCGTGGGCGCCGGCGTCACCCGGAAGCCGCAGCCGGTGGCAATTCCCGTTGGCAAAGCCGAGCTCATCGAAGACGGCTCCGATGTGGCCATTCTCGGCCTCGGCCCGATGACGGCGCTGGCCAGGGAACTCGGCATCCGACTGGAGCGCAACGGCTACTCCGCCGCGGTCATCAATCCGCGCTTCGTCAAGCCTCTCGACCGCGACCTTTTGCAGGATTACGCGCAACGCGTGGCCGTTTTCGTCACCTTTGAAGATCACGTGAAGATGGGAGGTTTCGGCTCGGCCGTCATGGAAGCGCTCGAGGAGATGGGCAGCAAGGTGCCCGTTGTGCGTATCGGATGGCCCGACCATTTCATCGAGCACGGCAAAGTGGACGACCTGCGTGCCAAGTACGGCCTGACCGTGGATGAGGCGCACGCCCAGGTGCTGCCCTTGCTCGCACGCAGACGGCGGCCTACACTTGTGGCCAGCTAAGAACAGCGATTGCGGTGGAACGGAGACTGCTTAGATGCGTCGATGGATAACCGTAATGGTCCTCACGTGCGTCGTCGCGCTGGTGGTGATGCGTCTGCTGCACGGCGCCGGGGACGATCTCGAGAGCCTGGCGAGCAACGCGACCATTCAGATCGATGCGCCCATCAAAACCTCCCTCGAAGTTGTCATTCAAGCGCCGGTTGAAAAAGTCTGGAGCCTGCTGACCACCGTGAATGAGTGGCCGCAATGGCAAACGGCCATCAAGGAAGCTCACATCGACGGGCCGGTCGCCAACGGAACAACTTTTGCCTGGAGCGCCGGGTCGATGCACATCCACTCCAGGCTTGCGCTCGTCGTACCCGATGAGCAGCTTGCCTGGACCGGGAAGGCATGGACTGCCACGGCGGTCCACGTGTGGAAGTTTGAACGGCTCCCGGGCAACCGAACGCGCGTGACCACCGACGAGTCTGTGTCCGGATTCCTGGTGACCTTCTTCTATTCGTCGAGAGACCTGCAGGTAGCCGATCAATTTTGGCTCGATCGTTTGAAACAGGAAGCGGAACGTTAAGACGGGTTGCATGAATCGAGGTCTTGAAAGGGAACGCAATACCGGCGCGGGCTTCAATCCCTGAGGGCCGTCTGGGGGCCGGTCGAAGATTGTTGAGGGAAGCGGCACCGCGGATCGAGGATCGCCGGCCAGGCCGTTTTGCTTGCCGCCGGATGCGCGGTCGGCATCTAACTTTCGCCATGGATTGCAAAGCGCAATGGTTCTCGTCGGAACCCTGTGCGACAATCCTCAAAAGACCAGTTCACTTATGCGACTTGTTCGAGACCTTGCGATGGGTTGGTGCGGAGTGGTTCTGGCCACGGTGCTAGCCTGGCCCCAGACCCAGGTCCCTGGCCTTTCCAAATCTCCAACATTTGCTCCCGTTCCGCTTGTTCTCTCCGGTGGAACCATCGTCGATGTAACGGAATGGGGCCATTCGGCAAAGGATCTTGAAGATGCGGTTGTCATTCTCCGCGACGGGCGCATCAGCGAAGTGGGTCAGCGCTTCGCCGTCACCATCCCCAAGGGCGCCAAGGTCATCGACTGTACAGGAAAGTTCATCATCCCCGGCCTGGTCGATGGCTTTGCCGGCATGAGTTCGCAAGGCGAGGCAAGCGCCAATCTTTACATGGGCGTCACCACTGTTGTCGCCTCCAGCGACGACCGCCGCGGGCTCATCGATTTCGCCGCCAATCCAAGTCCGCATATATACCTGCTTGATTCGGTAGGCACGACCGACGACTGGAGCCTGCTGGCCAAGCGCCCGGAATGGGCCGCCAAGCTGAAAGAAGGTCCGCGTCAGGCCGAGCTGCTCCCAGAGGATACGGCGCGCCAGATCGCCGATACAGTCAAGCTCGGCACGCGCGTGCTGTGGCTGGGTCACAACATCACCGCGGCCAACGTGCAATGGATCACCACCCGCGCCCATCAGTTGGGACTCATCACTTACGGCGAGTTTGTGTCCACGCCTTATCAGGTCGGCATCGAGGCCGGCGTGGATGCATTGCTGCACATGAGCCGCTACGAGCTCGGCGTCATTCCCGACGAGTTGCAGCGCCCTCTCGTTGAGGACCCCGAAGGAGCGGCCGCCAACACTGCGTATGACTACTCTGAGCGCCTGCCGCCAACCGATCCGCATTGGCGCGCCTACGCCGATTTCATCGCCTCGCACCATGCCGCACTGATGCCGACATTCAGCCTCTACTATCTGCGGTTGCCGGGCCATCGAAATCTTTGGAAGGAGCCGGCCGCCGCGCTGCTTGACCCAACGCACATGTTCGCTCCTCCAGACCGCGCCACGGGTGAACTCAACTACCCATTGCCCGCCTGGACGCGCCATCTTCCCGCCATCGGCCAGCGCTACATGGAAGAGGGCCAGCGCAAGAAGGCCGACCAGGCTGCCATGCGGTTTTGGCGCATCAACCAGAGCATTTTTTCCGCCTTCCCGCACTACCTTGCAGCCAGCGGCGCGCCCGTCTTCGGTTCCATGTCCGGCATCTCCATGCACACCGAACTCGAAATGCTGGTGCGTCTCGGCCTCTCACCGCGCGAGGCGCTGGCCGCTGCCACCAACAACTACGCACTTCAGTTTGGATGGACCGAACTGGGACAGATCGTGCCCGGCCGCCGTGGCGACATTCTGGTAGTTGACGGCGATCCGACGGTGAGCATCTGGAATGTACGCCGCATTTCGAGCCTCATTGTCGACGGCAACGTCATTGACCGCGATGCTTTGCTGACCAAGAAATAAAGCCGCGCCCGAGCAGCTCAATGAAAAAGACAGCCGGAAGAGTCCAAACCAGCGCGCTCGAATCGCGGCGCCGCTCTCTTCCGGCTGGAGGAGAAGAAAGTATGCAATGACATGGAACTGGATGTGTCCCTGTTTCGATCAAAACGACTTTCATCCTGACCGAAGGTTGGCGCGTTCTATGCGCCAACCTCGGTCAAAGAATCTGCCTTATTCTTCGGTCTAAAATTATTGATATCCGGCTCAGCAATAAATTTGACTACATCCCATCAACGCACCAGCTGCGTGATTGGATTGGGCCTCGCATTACAATCCCTATAAATTTTCGATGGAGTCAACAAACCGTCCCGCATCTGGGAATGACGCAAAGAACACTGAATTGGGTCGACAAGGCCACATGAAGACGGCGCAAACGCCCGCGGCATTGGGAGAACCTGCCGCCATCGTTTAACGTATCCATAGGGGCCCGCTTGCGACTGGGCGCCGCAAGGCAGAGGAACCTATCAACCGCGCATCCAGGACTTCCGCACAAAAGCATGGCCACAACCGCTGGCTGATTCTCATTGCGGCTTTCAAATTCGGTCAGGCGCTGTTGTTTATCGCCGTCGCCGTCGGCGCTCTTCGCCTGCTGCACAAGGATCTCGGCGACGTCTTGCAGCAACTGGCCAATCACCTGCGCTTCAATCCTGAGTCGCGCTTCGTCAACTTCGTGCTCGACCGCGCGGCCATAGTGAATGACCGGCTTCTGCGCCGCTTCAGTATCGCCCTGTTTGCCTACGCGACGCTTGGCATCACAGAGGGGATCGGTCTCTATCTTGAAAAGGCCTGGGGAGAATACCTCACGCTGGGCATCACCGCTTCGTTCCTGCCCTGGGAAATCTTCGAAGTGATGCACAAGCACACATGGATCCGGTTAAGCCTGCTGGTGGTCAATGTGTTCGTTTTTCTCTACCTTTTGAAGGTCCTGGTGGAGCGAGGCAAATCGGCGAGCCGATGACGCTCGCTCAGGCTTGAGCGAGGATTTTCGCCCTTTGTTCGCTTTATCACGGCGGTGCAGTTCCTGTCCAGTCGTGGGACCAAACCATTAAACACTACATATTGTGGTTTTTGTTTTCTGCAAATCTATTAGAAGAATTTCCCACAAGCCTCGCAAAACTTCCGCGTTAAATCGACTTTTTTCTATTTCCGCGCATAAGGAACGGCTGTACTATCGCTCATGTGGAGCCCCGTGGAGCTAAATGGAGTTCGGTGGCCTAACGTATGGCTACCAGGAAGAACTGCCGTTCAGATCCAGATCAAGTCTACTCGCAATTCATTTGTTACGCGGGTGAAACGAAAACCAGGCCGGTTGGGGAACCAGCCTGGCTAACGCAATCAAGGAAGTTCAACCGGTGAATCTGACGCGGCAAATCGGATGACGGGTGCGGACGGGCAAGAGGCAGATCGGTGTTTCGGGGGAACAATCCGGCCAAGGTGGATGACAAAGGCAGGTTGAAGATCCCCTCTGCCTTCAAAGCGATCATCGACGCGTCCAACGTGACCCAGTTCTACATTACTTCGGCGGACGGAAAAAGCGCCGAGATCTGGCCGCTCCCGGAGTGGGAGAAGAAGGAAAGAAAACTGGCCCAGCACAGCACCTTGAACAAGGCGGTGCAGAAATATTTGAGCCTGACCAGCTATTACGGTCAGCAGGTTGAGATGGATAGCCAGGCGCGTGTCGTGCTGCCGCAGATTCTGCGCGACAACGCCAAACTCGATGCCGAGGTAGTGGTGTTCGGGAAGCTCGTTTACCTCGACGTGCGCAACGAACGCGACTTCAAGCAGCAGATTCCGGATCTTCTGATGACTGACGAGGACAACGCAGCCGTCGCAGCGATTACCAGCGAAGTTAGTGGTTGAAGCGTAGATACCCCTCAGGGGGATGCACATGACGAATGCGAATGACCGGCATGTGCCCGTTCTTTTTCAAGAAGCGATCGATCTTCTCCAAGTGCGCCCAGGCGGCACGTATGTCGACTGCACCCTGGGGCTCGCAGGACATGCCGAGGGAATTGTAAGGCGGCTCGGACCGCAAGGGCATTTGATAGGTTTCGACCGGGACGGCGAGGCACTCGAGTTAGCCAGGGCAAAGCTGGCAGGTGTTGCGGAAGAGTTAGCAGGAAACGCTCCTCGCATAACTCTGGTAAATGAACCGTTCAGCTCTATTGCCGGGCATGTGAAACCGGCATCGCTCGACGGCTTGCTGGCTGACTTCGGTGTAAGCAGCCTGCAGTTCGACGAGGCGCACAGAGGATTTAGTTTTCAGGCCGATGGTCCTTTAGATATGCGCATGGATACGCGCCAGGGACCGACGGCCGCACAAGTGGTGAATGAGGCGAACGAGCACCAGCTCGCCGACCTCATTTACGAGTACGGAGAGGAAAGGAGGTCGCGGAGAATCGCCAGAGCCATTGTTCGGGGGCGGCCGGTTACGACGACGGGGCAGTTAGCCCGCATCGTAGCTCATGCCGCTCCGACAATGAAACAAGAGCGCATTCATCCGGCGACCAGAACCTTTCAGGCTCTCCGTATCTACGTCAACCGTGAGTTAGATGAAATCAAGGCATTGTTTGAGGCCGCACCTGGATTGCTTAAGTCCTCTGCAAGGCTGGTTGTCATAAGCTTTCATTCGCTCGAAGATCGCATCGCGAAAGACAGTTTGCGCGAAGGTGCGCAGAAGGGGATTTGGACAATCGTGACGAAGAAGCCGGTGGTCGCCGGCGATGAAGAGATTGAGCGGAACTCTCGCTCGCGCAGTGCAAAGTTGAGGGCGGCGGAAAGAACAGCTAAGAGCTAGCAACTCGGGAAGGAGCAGGAACATGGCGGCAATTGCAACAACATACTTTGAAGCGGGCCTGAGCTTTGAGCAGCGGGTTCGTGAACGGAACCGGGAACTGTTCGCTCAACAGCCGCTGCGCCGGCGGGGCGTCAGGACGCCGGAGTTTTACATCGCCAGACATTTTGATAACTCCCGCCTCGTGAAGGCTCCTGATCCGGTGCGGGTGCGCGAAATGCGTGTGTTTTCCGCGGCCATCGCCGTCCTTTTTTCGCTTGTCATGATCTATGGCCTGCAGCATTTTTATGCCATTGAAGGCGGCTACAGAGTCGAGTCAGAGAAGCAAACCGTTGAGCAGTTGCGCGAGGAGAATCGTCAGTTGCACCTGGCCGAGGCGCAATTGACCCAGCCTCGCCGCATCGACTTGATGGCCAGGCGCCTGGGTCTCGCTGAGCCTGCGCCAGGCCAGGTGATTCACCCCAACGCGCGCCTCGATGCGTCGGCTCCGGTGCTTGCGCAGATGACGGCTCCGATGGCGCCGATTCACTAGAACCTGTGCCAGTTCAAGCTCTAACTCAGCGGCTTGGAAGAGTTATTGAACCTTTTTCCGCAAGCGCACTTCTATAACTCGCAGATAGAAAGTGACTCGCAAGCAGGATATGGTTGCAAGCTAGAAGCAAAGTCCAGACAGAGGAGTTAGGTCCGCGGAGCAATACCCCCATGCAGTTACATTCACAACCCACCGTAACGCGCATTGTCCCGCTCAAGAGCGGACGATTCTGGCTCATTTCCGCATTCTTCTTGACTTGGGGTTTCGCTATAACCGGCCGTCTTTTCTGGATCCAGATAGTACGCCACAATGAGTTTCAAGAGCGCGCCGAAAAACAGCAGCTACGGACGTTTGAAGTAGCTCCGCGGCGTGGCGTGCTCTACGATCGCAACCTGCACGAGTTAGCCATGACCGTCCAGGCCGACTCCTTCTACGCCGTGCCCAGCGAGATCGACGACAAACAATCCGCGGCACGCGCGCTTGCCGCCGTGGTGCATACCGACCCCAGCGACGGCTTCACCACCCAGGCGCAGATTTCTCAGCGGTTTGACAACGGGCATAGCTTTGCCTGGGTGGCGCGCCGGGTAACTCCAGAAGTTGCGGCGCGTGTAAGAGCCCTCCCCATCAAGGGTATTTATGCGCAAAAAGAGTTTGAGCGCTTTTATCCCGACAACGAGATCGCCGCGCAGGTATTGGGTTATGTAGGTGCCGATGACAATGGGTTGGGCGGCCTGGAGCAAAAATTCGAGCCGCAGCTCCACGGCGTTCCAGGCCGCATGTACACCGCCATGGACGCTCGCCGCCGGGTGCTCGGCTCCAGTGAGCACGATCCGGAGCCTGGCCAGAGCTTAGTTCTTACCATCGACGAGAACATTCAGTTCCTGGCCGAGCGCGCTCTCGACCATGCAATGCAAACGACTGGAGCGTCGAACGGCACGGTGGTGGTGCAGGATGTGCATAGCGGCCAGATTCTCGCCCTCGCCATCCGGCCTACATTCAATCCCAATGCCGCGCGCCACACCACTCCAGCGCTCTTGAAGAACCATGCAGTCAGCGACGTCTATGAGCCGGGATCGGTGTTCAAACTGGTTACTTATTCGGCGGCTCTCGACCTGCATGTAACCAACCCTGACGACATGATCGACTGCCAGGGTGGGAAGATTTCCTTGCCCGGCCGCGTGATTCACGATAATCAAGGCGAACACCTCGGCGTAGTTACGGTGCACAAGGCGCTGGAGCAGTCAAGCGACGTGGCCGCGGTCAAGCTGGCGCAGAAGATAGGGCAGCAGAAGTTTTACGAATACATTCGCAACTTCGGATTCGGCTCCCGCACTGGTTTGGAACTGCCGGGAGAAACGCGCGGCCTGTTGCGGCCGGTGAATCGCTGGGGTACAACGTCGTATGGATCGATCTCGATCGGACAGGAAGTCGGCGTAACTCCCGTGCAACTCGTCTCCATGGTTTCCACCATCGCCAATGGCGGAGTCTATCTACCGCCGCATGTGTTGATGCCCGGCCAGGCGGGAACGAGTGCCCAGAAGGCCGCCACTCCGCAAACCCCCATGCCTTTCAAGCCGGGAGCCGAGTTGCCCAACCCTCTGCCTCCCGGCGCTCATCGCGTCATCTCCGAGCTGGCCGCCGCGCAAATGCGCAAGATGATGGAGGGAGTGGTGCTTTACGGTACCGGCAAGCCTGCCCAATTAAATGGATACTCCTCCGGCGGCAAAACCGGCACCGCGCAAAAGATCGATCCGGCCACGCACACCTATTCAAAGACCATGCACATCGCCTCGTTCGCCGGAATCGCACCGGTGAACAATCCCGTCATCGCGGTGTCTGTAGTTCTCGACAGTCCAACCAAGGGTCCTTCCTATTACGGTACGGCGGTCTCCGCGCCGGTTTTCACTGAAGTCGCACAGCAGGTGCTTGAATATCTCGCTGTTCCGCACGACATTGAAGTGCGGGCGCCGCATGTGAATTCCAAACGCGAGCCCTCCATCGCTGAAGATGACTCCCCGCAGCAAGGCGAGGACATCAATCAACTCTATGCAGCGGTGAACGATTTGCCCGCCGACGATCCGCTGCGGACCGAGACGCCGGGGCTCATTGCGTCCAAGGAAACTCCTGCACAGTCAGCGCACGCTGGTTCGCGCTTGATTGCGGATGCCAAGCCCGCGCAGCGAATTGCGGCTCCGAACCAGGCCACCCTGCGGCAGACAACACTCGAGAGAAGCAGGGCATCGCAGCCGTTGACCAAGGCAGTCATGGTCAGCGACGGAAAGAAGCTCAAGGTTCCTTCGCTTGTCGGCCTGCCCGTACGCGAAGTGATCGAGCGGGCTGGGGCCGCGGGTCTCGCCGTGCAGGTTTCCGGCAACGGCACGGTGAAAGAGCAGGCACCCGCTGCGGGCACTATGGTTGCTACAGGAACGCAGGTTGTGGTGCGCTGCGGCCATTAAATCCCTTCCGGCCAGCGATCGGTTCCTTCGAGAGCTTGGCCCGTCTCCAGCAGGCTTTTCAGGCTGGCAAGAATATTCGGCCATCCCGTTGAAACCGCCTTCACCAGCTTCGAGTCTTTCCTGTCCATGGTGTGTATAACGGTCAGCATGACAGTGCCGCCTGTTGCTTCAAGCTCATAAGTCAAGCGCGAAAAGCCCTCCGCGGTGAGTTCGGGAAATAGATGATTCTGCCAAGAGAGCACCAGCTTGCGCGGCGGATCGATCTCCAGCACTTCGCCGACGTCAGCCACGCGGCCGTCGGGCACCACGATTTTCCAGGGCGAGCCCACTTTCCAGTCACACTCCTGCACCGTGCCCACCCAGAACTTGCGCGTAAATTCGGGCTCGATCAACGCGCGCCAAAGCTTCTCCGGCGTTGTACGGATATAAGTTACATACACAAATTCCGATTCAGCCATCGTGACTCCCCTCCAGTTTTTCTTTGAGTTCTGCCAGCGCTCGCAATCTGCCGCGTTCGTACTTGCCGATCCACCGTTCCGAGATCTCGTGAATTGGCACAGGATTCAGGTAGTGGAACTTCTCTCGGCCGCGCCAGATCGTCACCACCAGTGTGGCCTCTTCCAAAACATTCAGGTGGCGCGTCACGGCCTGGCGAGTCATGTCGAGATGTTGGCAAAGCTGTCCCAGCGTTTGCCCGTTGTCAGCGCGCAGGCGGTCCAGCAGCAGCCGGCGCTCGGATGCGGCCAGCGCCTTGAACACTTTGTCCGTGCCGGCAGCATCGAGGCGCGCGCCCATTGCAGACATAATAGGCAACATTTATGTTGCATGTCAAAAACTACCGTTTAAGTTGGCGATAATTGAACCGATGGAGGGAACGATGGGTAATCTCAGCGGTAAGGTCGCAATCGTGACCGGCGGCAGCTCCGGAATTGGCAAGGCCACGGCCCTTGCCTTCGCCGCCAACGGAGCCAGTGTCGTGATTGCCGCCCGAGGCGCCGAGCGAGGAGCGGAGGCGCTTGCGGAGATTGCCGCTGCCGGAGGCCGCGCCATCTTCGTTCCCGCCGATGTTTCGAAGGCCGAAGATGTGGAGCGACTGGTAAGCCGAACAGTTGAGACATTTGGACGCCTCGACTACGCGTTCAACAACGCCGCCAACACCAAAGGATCGATGGGTCTACTCACCGAGCTCACCGAGGAGGATTTCGATCAATCCGTGGCCACAAACTTGAAGAGCATTTGGCTTTGCATGAAATACCAGATTCGGCAGATGCTGGCCCAGGAGCCCGGTGGCGGAGCGATCGTGAACACGTCCTCCGCAAATGGCCTCGGCGGCTGCGCGCAGGCGTCTTTCTATGCGGCCGCGAAAGCCGGAGTGATCGCCTTAAGCAAGTCCGCCGCCTGGGAGTATGCCAAGCAGGGCATACGCGTCAATTGCCTGGTTGCCGGAGGCTTCCGCACGCCGATGCTCGATGAGTCCATGAATCGCGCCGCGGCAGGCGATCCCGAAGCCAAGAAAGCGGTCGAAACCCGCTGGAGCAGCATGATTGCCTCGGGCCGCATCGGCGATCCCGCTGAGGCTGCCGCAGCCGTCCTCTGGCTCTGCTCCGATGCGTCATCGTATGTGGTGGGTCATTCGATGATTGTGGATGGAGGCCTGACAGCGCTCTGGCGTTGACTGGGCCGACGTAGGAGAAATGCTCCAAGGGAAACATTTCATTTCCCAATACTTCAGCGATTCGAGCTCAAAGAGACCGAAATATACTTGACACCATACACTGTATGCAATACAGTAGTTGATGTACAGTGTATGAGGTACAGCATGACCGTTGCAGAAAACCTCTTCGAAAACCTTCGCCTTGAACTTCGCCGCGGCTGTCTGACCCTGGCCGTGCTCGCCCAGCTTCACCAGGAGTATTACGGATACACATTGCGCAAGGCCCTGGCCGAGCGCGGCCTGGATATCGACGAAAGCACGCTCTACCCGCTCTTGCGCCGCCTGGAAACGCAGGGCCTGCTCGTCAGCCAGTGGCGCGAAGAAGAAAAACGCAACAAACGTTTCTACAGCCTTTCCAGCGACGGCCGGCAGATCTTCGCCCAGCTAATCCAGGAGTGGCAAGCCATCAACGCATCCATTACCAGCATTCTCTGAGCACCCGCATTCTCTGTGCAGACAAGGAAGACGCCATGGACCTTCTCGATCGTTATCTTCAAGCAGTGAGAAAATACCTGCCCTGGCAGCGCCAGGACGACATCATCGCCGAGCTTCGGGCCAACCTCGAGTCGCAGCTGGAAGACAAGGAGGCGGACCTAGGCCGCCCGCTCACCAAGGCCGAAGCCGAAGAGTGGCTCAAGCAATTGGGGTCGCCGATCCAGGTGGCTGCGCGTTACCAGCCGCAGCGCTACTTGATTGGGCCCACCTTGTTTCCCTTCTATTGGTACGTTCTGCGGATGGCCTTCACCTGGTGCATGCTCATCTACGCCATCGTGATTGTGGTGCAGATGTTTGCCGCGCAAGAGCCAAGCGCGACCACTCTGCTTGACGCCGTGCTGCGCGTGCCGGAAGTTCTTTTGACAACAGCCACCTGGGTCACGCTTATCTTTGCAGTGATCGAGTTCGCCGCTGGCTATTGTCCGGCAGTATTCAAGGACACGCCTCTAGGCGCCGGCGCCTGGTCGCCTGCAGCGCTGCCACCGGTTGACCATGTCACCGCCGCCGGACAAAGGCCACGCAGCTACGCACAGGCCGTCGCCGAAGTCATCTTTGGATTCATCTTCCTGGTCTGGCTCTTGCTGATTCCGCAACATCCGTACCTGTGGTTGGGGCCGGGCGCGGCTTACCTGAAGGCGTCCCCCTTTCAGGCGGCTCACATCCTGATTCAGTTCTATTGGGCTGCCGTTGCGGTCAATGTGTTTCAGCTGGGATGGCGCGCTTACAGCCTCTGGCGCGAAAGATGGCAGTCGCGGACCGATGGGCACATTGTGATGAAGGTTGTCGGACTCAGTCCAATCGTCGTGCTGCTCTGCGCTCCCGATCACGTATTCGTATTGCTCAAAAATCCCGCGCTGGACGGGGCGCATTACGGGGCCATGCTGGATTCGATCAATCAGAATACTTACCGGGGAGTGCTGGTCGTTTTCGCAATCGTCGTGCTGCAACTGCTATGGGAGGTCGGCAGGGTGAGTTTGACTTCCTACCGCAAGCATGTTGCGCTCTAAGAACCTGCTCGAGAAATCGGTTCGGGGTGAAGGGAACGGGATTCCCTTGAGGGAGTGTCACTTCTGCAGAGCTCTTTAAGTGCGATGTGGCAATGAACCCCGCACCGCATAAAGACGACGCATTCAATGAGAGAAGATGAAGTGTTCCATGAGAGGTTCGAGTGCATCGCGCACTCTACAATGGAATCTGTGATCACCTGGAATGAATTGGCGTCCGAAGTCAACGCCGTGGGCGCCGGAGCTGCATCGACAGACCCGGTCACCGGCGTCGAATATGACTCGCGCAAAGTGCAGCCGGGTGCCGTGTTTGTAGCCATGAAAGGCGGCTCGACCGATGGCAATCGCTACGTCGAGAAGGCCATTGCCGCCGGGGCACTCGGCATCATCACCGATTCATCCAACACCTTCGATCATTTGCTCGTATATCAAGCCGGTGTCCCGGTACTTGAAGTGGAACACGGCCGCCGCGCGCTGGCGCAGGCCTCGGCGGCGTTCTTCGCGCATCCGGAGCGCAGGCTCGCATCGACCGGCATCACCGGCACAAACGGAAAAACCACAACCGCATTTCTGACCGAAGCTCTCTTGAACGCGGCCAAGCGCATCACAGTTCTGGTGGGGACGATTGAATATCACGTTGCCGGCGAGGTGCGAACCAGTGTGCACACCACGCCCGAGTCGCGCGACTTGTTTGAACTCATGGCCGAAGGTGCGGAGCGCGGAGCCACGGAGTTAGTCACCGAAGTATCGAGCCATGGCCTCGAGCAAGGCCGCGCCATGGGACTCGACTTCGATGTGGCCGTATTCACGAACCTGACGCGCGACCATCTCGATTACCACCAAACCATGGAAAAGTATTTCGCCGCCAAACGCCTTTTATTCGACGGCACAGTCTACCCCGCGCCACGCGTGGCCGTATTGAATGCGCACGACGCGCGCACGCCACAACTAGCCGCGGCCGCCGGCAAGGCTGGCGCCGAAGTGCGCACCTACGGCATCGGCCTGGGCGAATGGCGGGCCGCAAATTACAAGCTGACCCCAGGCGGCGCCGTGATTGATCTCGAAACTCCGGCAGGCTCGGCGCGCATTTCGTCCAGGCTGGCCGGGGAAGTCAACATTCTCAACCTGCTCGCGGCCTTCACTGCCGCCCATGCGCGCGGCGTTCCCTTCGCCACGCTGGTCGATGCTGTTCCGCAACTGAGTCCGGTCCCTGGCCGCTTTCAGCCTGTCGACGCCGGCCAGCCGTTCTCGGTAATAGTGGACTACGCCCACACCGACGATGCGTTGCGCAACCTGATCGCCCTCGCACGCCAGATGACGGAGCCAACCGGCGGGCGCATCATCACCATGTTCGGCTGCGGCGGCGACCGCGACCGCACCAAGCGCCCCAAGATGGGCCAGGCCGCCGGCGCAGGCAGCGATTTTGTCGTGGCCACCAGCGACAACCCCCGCTCCGAAGATCCGCTGGCGATTCTCGCTGAGATTGAACCCGGCCTGAAGGCAAGCGGAGTGGAATACGTCGTCGAGCCGGATCGCGCCGCGGCCATCGTGAAGGCCCTGCAACTCGCCAGGCCCGGCGATGCCGTTCTCCTTGCCGGCAAGGGGCACGAGAAGGAACAGATTCTAGCCGGCCGGACCATCCCCTTTGACGATGCGCAGATCGCGCTTGCGGCCTTGCGGGAACTGGGCTTCAACAGAAATCCAGACAAGGGATCTGAAAAATCGGGTATGGTTTAGGTCAATGAATCTCTCCCTCGCAGAGGCGGCCATCGGCGCAGGCGCCGTGCTTGAAGCTCCAGTCGACTTCGTCAACGCCGGCGCGCTGAGGTTGACCGGCTACTCTATCGACTCGCGGACGGTGGGCGCTGGCGAGCTCTTCTTTGCCGTGCGCGGCGACCGCCTGGATGGCCACGACTTCATTGCGCCGGCACTCGCGCGCGGCGCTGTTGCCGCCGTGGTCTCTCGCGCCCGTGCTGCGTCCTTGCCTGATGAGGTACTCGCAGCACCCCTGCTCATCACCGAAGATCCGTTATTCGCCTTGCAGGCGCTGGCCTCGCATGTGCGCCGCCATTGGGGCAAGCGCATCGTGGCCATCACCGGCTCGGCAGGGAAGACCACGACCAAGGAAGCCGTGGCCGCCGCGCTCGGCGCAAAGTTCAACGTGCTCAAATCACGCGGCAATTTGAACAACGGCTTTGGCCTGCCGCTCGAACTACTGCGCCTTGAGCCGGAGCACGATATCGCCGTGGTGGAGATGGGCATGAACCACAGCGGGGAAATCGCCACGCTGGCGCGCATCGCCGCGCCCGACTGGGGCGTCGTCACCAACGTGGGAACAGCGCACATTGAAAACTTTGCCGACGGGCAAGCGGGAATCGCACGCGCCAAATTCGAATTGGTAGCCGCTTTGCCTGCGACCGGCGTTGCCTTTCTCAACTGCGACGACGCCTATGTCTCGCAATTTGGCCGCGACTTCCCCGGCCGCACCGTGTATTTCGGCGCCGGCCCCTGCGCCGATCCGCAAACGCTCGACGCCACGGAAGACCTTGCCGGCCTGCATGTGAAGTTTCGCGCCGGCGACCAGACCCGGTCGCTCACGCTCGAACTGCTCGGCGCGCACAATGCATCGAACGCCATGGCGGGCTTAGCCGTGGCGCTCGAAGCGGGAGTGGATCTCGACGCCGCAATCGCTGCGCTGGCCACACTCACCGCCGGCGACAAGCGTGGACAAACAATTTCCGTCAATGGCGCAACCATCCTAAACGACTCTTACAACTCGAATCCTGAAGCGCTGCGTTCCATGATTCGTACCCTGGCCGCGCGTCCCGCCAAACGCCGCATCCTGATTGCCGGCGAGATGCTGGAACTCGGCGAACATGCCGCCGCATTGCATACCGCATGCGGCGTTGCGGCTGCCGAGGCTGGGCTCGATCTTGTGGCTGGTGTGCAAGGCAACGCCGTGCATCTCGCCACGGCCGCCTGCGCCGGCGGAGTCGCAGCGCTCTTTTTGCCCGGAGCCGAGCAAGCCGGACTCTGGCTCAAACAGAATCTGCAGCCAGGTGATGTCGTGCTGGTGAAAGGCTCCCGCGGCGTTCGCCTCGAAAAGGCTATCGAGAAGCTCGGCAACGGTGTCGCAGCATCGGAGGGGCATTGAGATTGCACAAAGCGGCAGGCAGCGTCGCGCTGCTCTTCGGTCTCTTTTTCGCCACCCGGCTCGCGGCGCAGATTCCTCCCGATTGGACCAAGCCCTTTCCGCCGCATCGTCTCCACGCCCAAGGGGCTCATCCTCATCAACAGTAGCCTCGAGGCTTCGGTGCCCTTGATTCAAAAGAGTGTTGAAGAGCTTGGATTCCATCTCAGCGATGTCAAGATCCTGCTCATCAGCCACGCGCATTACGATCATTGTGCAGGCAGCGCGAAGTTAAAGCAACTCACGGGCGCCAGGTATTTCGTGATGGATGCGGATGTGCCGGTGGTGGAGTCGGGCGGCGCGAAGGACTTTCAATACGGCAGCCGCCCGGAGATGCTTTACCCACCCGCCCATGTGGATCGCGTGCTCCACGATGGCGACACCGTGAAGCTCGGCGGCGCGGTTCTCAAAGCGCACAAGACAGCCGGCCACACCCGAGGAACAACCACCTGGACCATGGACGAGGTCGAGGGTGGTCAGCGCCTGCACGTTGTTATCGTTGGCAGTCCGAACGTGAATCCGGGCTATAAGCTGGTGGGAAACAGTTCATACCCCGAGATCGCAACCGACTACCAGCACGGATTTGATGTCCTCAAAAGTTTGCCTTGCGACATCTTTCTCGGTGCTCACGGCAGCTACTACGATCTGGATTCGAAATACCAGCGCTGGAAGGCTGGAGACCGCAATGCATTCATCGATCCCCAGGGATACAAGGCATACATCGACGAGCGCGAGCAAGCCTTCCAGGCAGAGCTAAAGCGCCAATCAGGCAGTGCACAATCGAATTCTCCCGCCCCCGCCCGCTAACCCTTTGGCCTGTAAAATCAAGGTGAACCCCGCCTCGTTGAGCGAAACCTGGATTCTGCACCACGAGGCGGATTTGTTCAAGGTCGTCGCTCGCTGATGGTGGCGTCGACTTGAGCCCTAGTCTTCGACGGACTGTCGATCCTGGTTCCGCTATCCGGCTCTGGAGGCCTCTTGCTTTACTGGCTGCTCTACGAAAAGCTCTACCCGTTTTTCCGTCCCTTCCGTATCTTTCGCTACCTCACGGTCCGCACCGCTTTTGCCTCGCTCACGGCTCTGCTGATCGCCCTGTTCATCGGCCCTTGGGTTATCCAGAAGCTGCGCGAATTTCAGATCGGCCAATTCGTTCGCGACGACGGGCCGCAGTCGCACCTCAAAAAAACTGGCACGCCCACCATGGGCGGCGTGCTCATCGTCATTGCGGTCCTGTTGCCCACGGTTCTGTGGTCCGACCCCTCGAACCCATTTGTCTGGGTTGCCGTTTTCTCCATGCTGGCCTTCGGTGCCATCGGTTTTGCCGATGATTACATCAAGGTAGTCAAGCGCCGCAGCCTGGGGCTAACGGCCCGCGCCAAGCTGGCTTACCAGGCCATCGCCGGCGTGGCCGTCGCCGGGGCGCTGGTGATTCTTCAGCAATTCCGTTTCTTCTCCACGCGCTTGACCGTACCGTTCCTGAAGCAGTGGCATCCTGATTTGCTCTGGAACCTCTGGCCGTCCACCGTGTCCGCTTTGGCCTGGGTGGCTTTTATCCCTTTTACAATCTGGGTCATTCTGGTACTCATCGGTTCCACCAACGCGGTCAACCTGACTGACGGCCTCGACGGCCTGGCCATTGGTTGCACCATCGTCGCCTCCGGCGCGCTGACCGTACTCACCTACGTCAGCAGCAACGTCGTCTTCGCCGACTACCTCGAACTCCAGCACACCCCCCGCGTGGCCGAGCTGACCGTCTTCTGCGGCACAATGGTCGGCGCGTCGATCGGATTTCTCTGGTATAACGCCCACCCCGCAGAAATCTTCATGGGCGACGTGGGCTCGCTGGCCATCGGCGGCGCCATCGGCACGGTGGCTATCATCATCCGTCAGGAGCTGCTGCTGCCCTTTATCGGCGGGGTGTTCGTCATTGAGGCGCTTTCAGTTATTTTGCAGGTGGGCAGTTACAAGCTGCGCCACGGAAAGCGTATCTTCAAGATGGCGCCCCTGCACCACCATTTCGAGCAAATAGGCTGGAGCGAGTCGAAAGTCATTGTCCGGTTTTGGATCGCCGCCCTGGTGTTTGCACTGTTTGCACTCACCACCTTGAAACTCCGTTAGACTCGGCCCGCGCCATGCACCCCGCAGTGCACAATGAAGAGGTCGCGAGCCGCGCGGAAAGAACCCGCAAGGAACAACCAAAATGATGGAACTCAAAGGCAAGAAAGTTCTGGTTGTGGGACTGGGGAAATCCGGTCTGGCCGCGGCCCTGTTTTTGCGCCGGCGTGGCGCCCAGGTCACGGTCTCCGACGTGCGCAGCGCCGAAGCGCTGGCCAAGGATATTCCCGCACTGCTTGAGGAAGGGATCATGGTTGAAACCGGGGGCCACGGCCTGCTCACTTTCCGCCGCCAGGATCTCATCGTCGTCAGCCCCGGCGTGCCGCTGAACACGCCTGAACTGGCCCAGGTGCGCAGCTTCGGCCTGCCCGTCATTGGCGAGCTTGAACTGGCTGCGCGCTTTATCAAGGGAAAGTTACTGGCCATTACCGGCTCCAACGGCAAAACCACCACCACCGCGCTGGTCGGCGAAATCCTCGAGAAGGCCGGGATGCCGACGCTGGTGGGCGGCAACATCGGCGTACCGGTGGTGGCGCTGATCGATCAAAGCACCGATGCCACCTGGTCAGTCCTCGAAGTGTCCAGCTTCCAGCTTGAAAGCACGCAGCGTTTTCATCCCAGCATTGCCGTTATCCTCAACATCACGCCCGACCACCTTGACCGCCACGGCAGCTTTGAAAACTACGCGCTGGCCAAGGAGCGCATCTTTGCCGCGCAAGACGAGCACGACTTTGTGGTGCTCAACGCCGACAATGCCAGAGCCGCGCAGGCCGCCGGCCGTTCCGTGGCCAAGGTCTACTTCTTTTCCATCGAGCATTCGGTTCTGCGCGGCGCCTGGGTCGAAGACGGAATCGTCGTCTATCGTCCGGCCAAAGACGAGCCCATCGAGAAAGTGATGCCGCTCAGCGGCATTCCGCTCAAGGGCGCGCACAATGTTGAGAATGTGCTCAGCGCCGTCTGCGCAGCGCGTCTGGCCGGCGCTTCGGTGGCGCAGATTCGCAGCGGCATCGAGGGCTTCAAGGCCGTCGAACATCGCCTGGAATATGTGGCCACCATCAACGGCGTCGATTTTTACAACGACTCCAAGGCCACCAATGTGGACGCAACCGCCAAGGCCGTTGCTTCGTTCTCGACCGGCATTCACCTCATCATGGGCGGCAAAGACAAGGCCTCCGACTACACCCAGCTTGCGCAACTGGTGCGCGCACATGTGCGCGCCATCTACACCATCGGCTCCGCGGCCGCCAAAATCGAATCCCAATTGCGCGGCGTGGTCTCCATCCATTCATGCGAAACGCTGGATAACGCGGTCACCGCCGCGGCCGCCGCGGCCCGCCCGCGCGAGGTGGTGCTGCTGGCGCCCGCCTGCTCCAGCTTTGACCAGTTTGAAAACTATGAACAGCGCGGCCGGATCTTCAAAGAACTGGTCAGTGAACGCCGGGGGTGGAAGGTATGGCAGCACGCGTAGGCATCGACAAATGGCTCTTCTTCACTACGCTGGTGCTGGTGGTCGTAGGTCTGGTCATGGTCTTTTCGGCGTCCGCGGTGGTGGCTCAGGAGCGCTTCAACTCTCCTTATGCGGTTGTCGGCAGGCAGGCACTATGGGCACTGTCGGGCGTGCTGGCCATGCTGGTGCTCATGCACATCGACACCAGTCACTACAAATCGCCGCGTTTTATCTACGCGGCGCTGGCCGTCACGCTGCTCTTGCTTCTGGCCGTATTTTTCTTTCCCGGTTCGCACAACACGCATCGCTGGATTCACTTCGGAGGTCTCTCTTTCCAACCCTCTGAAATCGCCAAGCTGGTGGTGGTGCTTTTTCTGGCCTGGTTCCTGCACACCCGCCTCGACGACATGCGCGACTGGAAGAACACGCTGCTCAAGGCAGCCGCATTCCCGCTCGTATTCATGCTGCTGATTGTGAAGCAGCCCGACCTTGGCACCGCCCTGGTGATTGGCGGCGTCACAGCTCTCATGCTGGTGCTTGCCGGCATGGAGTGGAAGTATCTCTTCATGGGCATCGGCGCCGCTTTGCCGCCGCTGGCCGCGCTGCTGCTGCTGGTTTCCTGGCGTCTCAAGCGCATGCTGGTCTTCATGAATCCCGACGCCGATCCCCAGGGCGCCGGCTTCCACATCAACCAGTCGCTCATCGCTGTCGGTGGGGGCGGCTTCGCCGGCCGCGGCTACATGGAGGGGATGCAAAAGCTCTTCTATCTCCCCGAAGCGTCAACCGACTTCATCTTTGCCAACATCGCCGAAGAACTTGGCTTCATCGGGTCCATCTTCATTGTTCTTCTCTTCGTCGTCTTCGGCTGGCGCGGACTGCGTGCCGCTTTCCGATCGCCGGACCCGTTTGCACGGCTGGTCGCCTTCGGCCTCACCACCACCATTCTGCTGCAGGCCTTCTTCAACATCAGCGTGGTGTTGTCGCTGGTGCCGACCAAGGGCATCCCATTGCCGCTGATTTCCTCTGGTGGAACGTCGGTCTTCGTCACCCTGGCCAGCATCGGCATCCTGCTCAACATCACCAGAAAAGCAGAGTGATGGCCGATGTTCACTGAGACTGTCATCCTGAGCGCAGCGCAGCGCAGTCGAAGGACCTGCTTCCGTCTTTGCGTGAACGGGAAATGTCTGCCGGGTGCCCCATCTTTGCGCCGTACTTGCTCTTGCCGCAAAAGTGGGAAAGCACAAGCCTCAGCAAATCTCGAACGAGAGCCGGGTGCCCCATCTTCGCGACGTTCTTGCTTTTGTCGCTAAGGTGGGAAAGCACAAACCTCAACAGACTTTGAGCGAGAGCCATCGTGCAAACCCTCCGCATCCTGATCGCCGGCGGCGGCACCGGCGGCCACATCATCCCGGCCCTGGCCGTTGCGCGAGAACTCGTCGCCCGCCACGGCGCGGAAATCCTCTTCGTCGGCACCGCCCGCGGCATGGAGAGCCGACTCGTCCCCGGCGCAGGCTTCCGCCTCGAACTCATTCAAGTCGGCCAACTCAAGAACGTCTCGCTGCGCACCCGCCTGCGCACCATGCTCGATTTGCCGCGCAGCATCCTCGCCTGCCGTCGCCTGCTTCACGACTTTCAGCCCGGCGCCGTCTTCGGTGTCGGCGGATACGCCTCCGGGCCGGCCATGGCGGCAGCCATCTGGGCTCGCGTCCCCACCATGGCCTTCGAACCCAACGCCATGCCCGGCCTCGCCAATCGCCTGGTCGGCAAGCGCGTGCAAGCCGCCGCCGTCAACTTTCCCGCTGCCGCAAAATGGTTCCGCAACTGCGAGGTCACCGGCATTCCCGTGCGTCCGGAGTTCTTCGCGCTCCAGCCGCCCACCGGCGTATTGCCCCACCTGCTGGTCTTTGGAGGCTCGCAAGGCGCGCGCATCTTCAACACCCGCGTTCCTGAATTGATGGCCGCTCTGCTCGAAGCCGTGCCCGGTCTGACCGTGCTCCACCAGAGCGGCGCACGCATGCTGGACGAAACCCGTGCCGCCTACGCCGCGACGGCCGCGGACCCCGCGCGCTGGCGCGTCGAACCATTTCTCGACGACATGCCTGCCCGCTTCGCCGAGGCTCACCTGGTAATGGCGCGCAGCGGAGCCTCATCGGTTGCCGAACTCGCCGCCGCCGCCAAGCCAAGCCTGCTGGTTCCCTTTGCCGCTGCCGCCGATGAGCACCAGAAGCGCAACGCCGAGGCGATGGTGGATGCCGGAGCCGCGGTCATGCTCGAGGAGCCCGATCTCATCGTCCCCGGCCGGCTGCTGCAATCTCTAACCAGCCTGCTCCGAGATCCAGACCGCCTGGCAGCCATGGGTGCCGCAGCCCGTACCCAGGCTCATCCCGATGCCGCCGAGCGCATCGCCGACCGGCTGGCCGCGCTTGCGGAAAAGCCATCCAATCGCGCTCCGTCGATCTAGACCAAGCGCAGCCGGATAAACTTCCATCCAACTTCAATCTGTAAATTGGCCCACAATTGCAAAAGCCCGTTCGCGGGCGCGAACGGGCTTTGCCAAGGGAGCTCCGCAAAGATCTGGGGGGTCAATCGCGGAGCGATCCCAATTTACCGGTGTCCGCCACCACCGTGGCCACCGCCACCGAACCCGCCGGCATGTCCACCACCGGCGAATCCGCCGCCTACCCGGCCACCACTGAATCCGTGGGCGCCGGCGCCTCCGCCAGCGTAACCGTGCGCGACACCGCCAGCGTAACCGCGGGCTACTCCGCCGGCATAGCCGCGAGCTCCGCCACCGTAAACCCCGCGTCCCGCGTAGGCTCCTCGTCCGTAGCCGTAGGCTCCTCGTCCGTACCCGAATCCGCCGCGGTAGCCGTAGCCGCCCCAGCCATGACGCCAGCCCCAGCCATACCACGGGCCAACGCCCAGGAAGACGCCGCCGTAAAACCATTGCGGGCCATAATATCCATAAGGTGCGCAAGCATATGGGTAGTAGGAGTAATACCCCCACTCACAGGCGGGCGGGCCGTAATCCACGGGAGCGGCAACCACAGCGGGGCCAACCCCAACCCCGACAGCCACCTGCGCGTTCGCTGCCGCAGTTGCGAACGGCAAAGCGAGAAGCATTGCAAATAGAACTGGGCGAATACTCCGCATACAACCTCCTTGTGCTGCCCTGCCCTGTTCCGTCTGGACCGGGAATCCGGAGCCATTCTCCGTCTTCAGCACCTGCCGGCTTCCGGGTTTCTTACCCCGCCGGCTTCTGATCTTTAGAACAGCAAAGGCGTGGATTAGTTGCGGTACTTCTCAAAAGAATCGTCGATCTTCGTTGGCATGGCAAGAGCCAATTTCGAATTCTCTGCAACTGAGGTTGCTGGCAGAGGTTGCCAGCAAGCAGCACAACCCGCAGAGGATCTGCGCAGCCGTTCAACATGAACACTGCAAGCCCACAAGAAAGCGGCCCCTCCTGAATCAAGAGGGGCCGCAGAGAACCAAAAGCGTGGAGAGAAGCAAGGGATTCAAGCAGGGAATCGACTACCTGCGGAACCGTTCATGGCCGCGATCCCATCCGCGGTCAAAGTGCCGGTCAAAGCCGCGGTCGTATCGCACCACCGGAGCGTAGCCATGGCGCAGATTCCAATATCCAGGAACCCAGTAGCCGTTGGCCATGTAGCCGGCCGTCCACACATATCCCGGTCCGGGGCAGGGCGGAACATAAGCGACAGGCCCCCGCACATAAACTCCAAACTCGGCTGCCTGCGCTGTCGTCGCTCCCAGCCCAGCCGCGCCAGCCACCACTGCCGCACCCAACATCCAATTCCGCATGCTGCCCATAGACCCTCCCATCCCACCGGCTCTCCGTGAGCCAGGTTCGGCTTTCGTCTCGTTGAGGCTTGTCTCGTGCTGCCTCACGCCGTGCCGGTTATGTCCTGATTCAACAGGATTTGCGGAGAAAGGTTGCGGCTCGTGTCGAAAATATATCAGCGCAACTTTCCATCGCGATGGGG
>JBEKVS010000088.1:0-17908 GCA_049513795.1 Occallatibacter sp.
ACAGCTATCAGCTTCCCCCTACTGTGAGCTTCATCTTTTCCTTAACGCTATGGGCAAGCCTTTCAATCTCATCGGCTTTGCGAATCACATTGAGCGAAAGGGTGTCCTTGCTGGTCTTTTCCACTTCTTCTTTCAAGTCGGCAGCCATCTTGAGCAGCCTCGTGGTGTCGTCGGCAATCTGCTTTTTCCGCTCAGCGTTGGCTGCGGCGAAGTTCTGGGTCTTGTTTTTCTGGTCGCGCATCTCCATTTGGTCATTGGCGTCGGGAATCCGGTTGACCGCAGGAAGCAGGATGCCCGTGGGACGCGGCGGTGGGTTCGTTAGAGGTGTCTGCGAGGTGGACTGTGCCTGCGCGACGAGCGGAGCCAGGCAAAAGACAGATGCGACGATGATCCACGGGGCGGCCGTTCTGCGACGGTCGCAGACCCCTATTCCAGTTCGGCTGTCCGCATGGAGGGAATTTATGGTCTCAAGCATCGGTGTACTCCTCGATTGCTGTCGCAGGATCAATCGCTGGATGAGCGGCTGGGCGTCACCCGCCGCCGGGAAATTCGGCTCGCGGGAAGAGCCGGATTTTCCCTGCGGACAGTCTAGACTAGATCGAAAGGTTTAGGATGCACCCTTTTTCGATTGCGTTCAGAACAGGCCTGTTTGCGGAAGGCCGGTTCCTGGGCAAAGTGCTCGATGAATGGATCGGGGACACCCAGGAATTTATCCGCACCAAGCTGCCGCACCTCGTGCTGGTGGCGATCATCGCCTTTGTGCTCAGCAGGTTACTGCGGATCGTCACCGCTCACATGGTGCAATCCGCGGAGCGCCACGCGGCCAGCCCGGAGCGGGTGGGACAGGTGAAGACGCTCTCCGGCGTCATTCGCACCACCGGCATGGCCATCATCGGGCTCATTGCGGGCCTGCAGTTCCTGGCCGCAATGGGCGCAAATCTGGCGCCTCTGCTGGCCTCCGCCGGCGTGGCGGGAATCGCCATCGGCCTGGCCGCGCAAAACATCGTCAAAGACATGCTGAACGGAGTTCTCATCCTCATTGAAGACCAGTTCAACGTTGGCGACACGGTTCGTTTGGCCGGCCTGTCCGGCACGGTGGAGTCGATGACGCTGCGCAAGACCACTGTGCGCGATGGCGACGGCACGCTCTACGTGATTCCCAATTCGCAGATCACCACGGTTGCCAACCAGAGCGTGGGCTACTCGGTCGCCACGATCAACGTGAGCGTCGATTTCTCCGCAGATCCCGACCAGGTGCTCAAGATTCTGCAGAAGATTGCCACGGATGTGCGCACCAGCGAGGAGTTCAAATCAGTGTTTGTCTCCGACCCGCAGATTCTGGGAGTGGATGCGGTGAAGGGCTCGGAGATGATCTTCCCCGTGGTGTTCAAAACGCTGGCTACCAAGCAGTATGGGCCGATGCGCGAGTTCCGGCGACTGGTGAGGCTGGCCCTCGAAGAGAACCACTTGCTTCCGGGAGATCCGAATCGCGTGTTTCGCACTTTTACCGAAATCGAAGGCGCAAAGGCCGGTGACGAGGCCGGTGACCCAAAGCCGGGATCGGCAGTTCCGGAGCCGGCTTCCCATCCTGACCCCACCACCATCAAACCGCATGAAGGAAACCCGTTC
This sequence comes from Occallatibacter sp., assembly GCA_049513795.1. Lineage (GTDB taxonomy): Bacteria > Acidobacteriota > Terriglobia > Terriglobales > Acidobacteriaceae > Telmatobacter. Next base: position 1,630 of record JBEKVS010000088.1, read on the forward strand.
ACCGGCGAATGAGAGCCTGGGGACGGCCGGTTCAATGAACCGGTTCGCGGCGCTCCAGCGCTTCCAGCAGTGCTTCGGGGTCGGTTATCGGCGGCAGGCAGGTACGCCCCTTGCAAACCAGCGCCCATGCCGTCACGCCCGGCGGCGGAACATGAGGCAGAAATTCTTCCAGGCTTGGGGGAAGCTTGCCGGCGACGAGCCGGTTGGGCGGGATGCGCATGACGGTCTTGTTGACGGCGAACCGCGCCACCGCGGTGGCCTCAAGCCGGAGAGCTTCGGGACCTGTACCGACGACAATCACCTGCACCGGGTCGAGAAGAAACCGCTCCAGCGCCAGGCCGTAACTGCCGGCGTAGAGGCCGAAATGCTCCACGATGCCGGCAAAGGAAGCCAGCGTGTCTTCGGCGATGTCGCGATACTCCTGCCGCCCGCTCAAGGTCTCAAGGCGAAGGAGTGCCGAGACCGCTGTGGGATTGCCTGCCGGTGTGGGTGAATCCTGGAGCGGCTTGCGTCGGGCGCCGAGGACGCCGAGCGGCATCTGCCCTTCTTCGGGTGGTGCGGTATCGCAGAAGGCGGACGCGGTGTGGTCATAGAAGCGAGCGATCATGGCGTCGGCCAGTTTGACGGCTACGCGATAGAAGTTGACATGGCCGCTCGCCTGCCAGGCGTCGATGGCCGCGTGGATGGTGAACGCGTAGTCGTCCAGCGTGCCGAGAACCCGTTCACCTGAGGCTGCCGGTCCCGGTGATGTCCATCCGCTGGGCAACGGTTGATCCGGGTGCGGTGCGGGGTCTTCCGCAGAAGGCGCATCCCCGTAGGCCATCACGTGATAGAGCGTCTCATCCCCATCCCAGGCTTCATCGAGCAGCCGGTTCAGCGTGCGCAGCGCAAACTCCTCTACGCCCTCGAGACGGAGGACGCGCGCGGTCTCGAGGTATGCCGAGACGGCCATCGCATTCCATCCCGTATAGAGCGTGCGATCGATGAAGGGGGTGGGTCGCTCAGCGCGAGCCGCAAGCAGCTTTCGCCGGGCGGAGTCGCGCAGTGCGCGCAGCGATGCCAGATCGGCGCCTCCTTCTGCCACAGCCACTCTTTCCCGGGCATTTTCCTCTTCAGGCTTGTCTTCTTCAGGCTTCTTTTCCCCGGCACGCTCTTCCAGGGTCTTCTTCACGTGCAGCACGTTCTTGGCCGGATTGTGGTGCATATCGCCCAGTTCGCCGATGTCCCAGTATTCCGAAGCGAACTGCAATTCTTCGGCATCGAGCACGGCGCGGGCTTCCTCAAGCGTCCAGGTGAAGTAGTCGCCGTCGTCGTCCAGGTTGATGTCGGCGTCCTGCGAGGCATAGAAGCCGCCATGTTCGCGGTCGGTCATGGTGGAGTCGAGCCACGCGACGATCTCCCGCGCGGTGATGAGAAAATCCTGGCGCACGTAGCTCTGGAAGCCGTGCACATAATTGCGCAGCAGCTCGGTGTTGTCGTAGAGCATCTTCTCGAAGTGCGGCACAACCCATCGCTCATCGACGCTGTAACGATGGAACCCACCGGCGAGCTGATCGTAAACACCGCCGCGCGCCATCTTTTCCAACGTGGTGGTGAAGGCTGATGCAGCCTCCGCGTTGTCGCGGTTCATGGCCACCTCAAGCAGCAGATCGAGCGCCGAGGGGTGGGGGAACTTGGGCTGCGATCCGAACCCGCCATGGCGGGGATCAAATTGTTTCAAGGCGGCTGCGGCCAGCTTGTCGACCAGGGCCAGGTTCAGTTCGCCGCCGCGGCCGGAGAAGCTTTCGTTGTGCTCGATGGCGGCCATCACACTCGCGGCCGACTCCAGCGCATCGTCGCGTCGGTCGTGCCAGGCCTGGGCCATGGTCAGCAGCACGCGGGCAAAGCCGGGACGGCCGTAGCGGTCGCCGGGAGGAAAGTAAGTGCCGCCGAAATAGGGCCGGCCGTCGGGGGTGAGAATTGCCGTGAGCGGCCAGCCACCCTGTCCGCTGATGGCCGAGACCGCTGCCTGGTAGCGCGCATCCACGTCGGGGCGTTCGTCTCGATCGACCTTGACGGCTATAAAGTGATGGTTGATGAGCGCAGCCGTCTCAGGATTCTCATAGGACTCACGGTCCATCACATGGCACCAGTGGCACCACACGGCGCCAATGTCGAGCAGGATTGGCTTGTCCTCCGCCTGGGCGCGGGCAAATGCTGCCTCGCCCCAGGGATGCCACTGCACAGGCTGGTGCCGGGCCGAGCGCAGGTACGAAGAGCCTGACCGCGCGAGCAGGTTGATTTCGGCGGTCTCGGCGGTTTTGGCGGCTTCGTCCAATGACATGGCACGAGAATACATGGGAGATGCCGGTCGCTGCTACTGGGCGCGGTTGAAGGTGGTGTCCCTATCAAGACACCACCGGGCTGAAAGACACCAGTTACTAAACGCGGTTGAACCGGCCGCAATCGCGACCCAGCGCGTCAAGGCCAACTTGCCGTTCTCTGCCCATCTGAAAGCGGGCTGGGGAGTCTCTTGGAGCCGGCCCAGAAACTAGACGCGGGCTTCAGCCCGTACGTTAGAAGCTGATTTTGGCATTCGGCTTTAGCCGCCGAGGGAATGCGCGTCCGGAAGTTCTCTGCAGGGGCTGAAGCGCAATCATTGCGGGCGCCGATGTACGGGATGAAGCCCGTACCCTCCACGCGTGCGAAGTTATTGATCAGGTTCTCAGATCTTGCTTCTCAGACCTTGCCCAGTTCCGCCTCAATGGCCGAAGTCAGCTCCGGTGCATCGGGCTGGGTGTCGGGTGCGAACCTCTCCACCACTTCGCCGGATCGGCTGACGAGAAACTTCTCGAAGTTCCACAGCACCTCCGGATCCGGATTGCCCTCGATGCCATACCCTTTCAACTTCTCGCGGAATGGGACTTCGGACAGGCTGACGGCCTTGGGCTGCTCCTCGATCAGGGCCTTGTAGAGGGGATGCTTCTCCGGGCCAACGACCGTGATCTTGTCGAAGAGCGGAAACTTGACGCCAAAGTTGGTGGTGCAGAACGTCTGGATCTCTTCGTTCGATCCCGGTTCCTGCCCGCGGAAGTCATTGGCCGGGAATCCGGCGACAACCAGCCCCTGCCCTTTGTATTGCTCGTAGATCTTCTCCAGGCCTTCATACTGAGGGGTCAGGCCGCACTTCGACGCTACGTTGACCACCAGCAGAACGTGGCCCTTGAACTCGGCGAGCGTAGTCTCTTCGCCGGTGATCTTCTTGACGGGAATATCTAGGATGGATGCGCTCATGATGTGTCTCCCCTTTCAACATCATCATATCGAACCGGGAATTGAGCGCACCTGATCGCGTCGTCCTTGATCACTCCAGGAACGCAATTGTGGACGCGCGATGTCGCTTTGCGGAAGGTGGCTGAGGGCTTGGGAATGCTGGCGAATCTAACCTGAGAACCTGAGACCTGCGTAATCACTCAGGACAGCAACTGCTTCGCCACCTTGATGTAGAGTTCGACGGCTTCGAGCAATTCCCTCTTAGCCACCTTCTCGAATGGCGTGTGCGCCACATGAATCGAGCCCGGCCCCAGCAGCAACGGTTCGCCCCAGTTGGAGAGCTGGGGAATGTCGGTAGTGAACTTGGCGATCATGGTCGGTAAGCCTTCCACGGCGCGCATGCGGACGAAGGGGATCTCCAAAGTGAAATCGACCTCGGCCAGCCCGGTGGTAGCTGCAACCATGGCGGCGCGAACGGGCGCCGAGTCGCCCACCAGGCGAACCAGCACCTGCGCCTCGGCTTTGTCGGCGATCACGTTGGGCGCGTGGCCGCCATGAATCTGCCCGATGTTCATGGTGCAGGGGCCGACGTCTTCGAGCGATGGCAATGGCAAGGCCAGCAGCCTGCCCAGCGCCTCGACCAGCTTATGCACCGCGCTCTCGCCCAGCTCCGGGTAGGCCGAATGGCCCATCTTGCCGGTCGACCGGATCACAGCGCGCAAAGCGCCCTTCGAGGCCAGCGCCAGACGATTGTCGGTGGGCTCGCCGTTAATGAGAAACCGGCTGCCTTTGGGATTCTGATTGGCTATACGCGCGCCGGTCGAGTCACGCTCCTCGCCGCTGACAAACAGCAAGCCGACTCGGAACCCTTCGCCACGCAGGATCTCGGCAGCAGCCACCTGGGCGGCAAGGATGCCTTTTGCATCCGACACTCCGCGACCGTACAGGTACTCCGCATCCTCCGTGGGAGGAATGTACGGCGGCACGGTGTCGAGATGCGTGGAGAAGACCAGGTCCGGCGTTTCGCCAGCCGTTCCGGCATAGACATTCCACCGCGGGCTGGCCTTCGCGCTCTCCGCCGGTTGCTCCACGGGCGTTTTTTCCACCTCCCAGCCGCGCCCGGCGAGGAACTCCGCCAGGTAGTCTCCGACCGCGCCCTCGTTGTAAGTGGTGGACTCGATCTCACACAGCGCAAGCGTAAAGCGGATGGGATCAAGCACATGGACGGGGGCAGGCTGCGGCATGGTGCTGCCAGAATACCCTACGCAGGCACGGGGTTTGTGGACTGGACTGACCGCTCAGTAGTGAATCGATTTGCCTCGTTACGAATGAGGGACCAAATCCGAATCAAAAACTGTTTCAACCTCGCTTAGAACCTCTCATCAGGCGTAGAATGGTGTGTGGGATGATCGTCTCCTCCACGCTCCGTAACGCCAGCAAGATTGCGCCCCGCGGCGCGCTGCGGAACATAGATCTGGCCGGGCCAGCGGGAAGACTGGAAGCGGTGTTGAACGAAGGCGCACCCGACGCGACCTTTGCCGCGCTGGTCTGCCACCCTCACCCACTGGGCGGCGGAACTCTGCACAACAAGGTGGTCTACCACGCTATGAAGGTGCTGAACGGATCGGCGTGGAAGTTCGAACTGCCTGTCCTGCGCTTCAACTTTCGCGGCACGGGCAGAAGCCAGGGAACGCACGACGGCTCGCTCGAAAGCGGCGATGTATTGGCTGCCGTGTCGTGGCTTGAAAACGAATACAATTGCCCGGTAATTGTGGCCGGATTCAGCTTTGGAGCCGCGATGGCTCTCAACGCCTGTTGTCGAATCCCTGCGCAACACAATCGGGTCCGCGCGCTCATCGCACTTGGCTTGCCCACCAAGGCTGAAGAACGCAAATACACATATCCCTCCCTCGCTCATTGCACCATCCCCAAACTTTTCCTCAGTGGAGACCAAGACGGATTCGCACCTGCCACAGAACTGGCACAGGTGGCCGCCTCCGCTGCCGAACCCAAACGCCTGCTGTTCCTCCACGGCAGCGACCATTTTTTTACGGGACAACTGGCACAGATGCAACAGGCGCTTGCCGGCTGGCTCAAGGAGGAACCCGAATGACCCCAGTCAGCGAAGTCACGCTGGAATCCCTGCACACGAGCGCTACAGAGTTGTTTACCGGCGCGGTGGCCGCCTGCAACATCGATTCAGCTTTCGATCGCCGGCTGCGCTTCGAGGGGCAGATGCTGCATCGGCTTCTGCCCGACGGCAGCGGCCCAACGCACATCAACCTGGCCGGCTACAAGCGCATTTTCGTGATCGCCCTGGGCAAGGCCGCCGGGCCCATGCTGGATACGCTGCTGGACCGCATGAAGCGCCGTCAGGGTTTGCGTGGCATCTGCTGCTCCAACCAGTTGCCAAAGGGCCGCAACTGGCGTTTCCGCTACTTTGAAGGCGGCCATCCGGTGCCCAACGAGGATTCGTTTGCCGCCGCGCGCGCCGCACTGGCCCTGCTGCGCAAGGCCAAGAAAGACACGCTCGTTTTCTTTCTCATCTCCGGCGGCGGTTCAGCCATCTTCGACCTGCCTCTGGACCCGGAGATCACGCTCGAAGAGACCGTTGCCTTCCATCAACTGCTGATCGCTTCGGGAGCTCCGATCAACGAGATGAACACCCTGCGCAAACACTTCTCCGCGGTCAAGGGAGGACGGCTGGCGATGGCAGCGCCGGAGGCGGCCAAAATCAGCCTGCTTGTTCCCGACGTGCCCCTGCGCTCGCTGGACGCTTTGTCATCGGGTCCCACAACCCCCGACCACTCGACTGTTGCCGATGTGCACGAACTGCTGGCAAAGTACGATCTGAATCGCAAGCTACCGGCCTCTATACGTTCCTTCTTTGAGCGCGAAGATCTACCCGAGTCGCCCGGAAACAAGAGCTGGCGGCCACCTTTCTTTCCCCGCCTCGGCAAGCCGGAAGCGCAGCCGGCGCGGCGCGTAACCTCGGCCGCCGCGATGACGGGGGAAGATCCCGCCTTTCGCGATTCGGTCTTCGAGATTCTGCTTTCCAGCCACGACCTGGTGGAGAATGCTCGCGCGCTGGCCCAGAAGGCGGGTTACTTCGCCGCCGTCGACAACAGTTGCGACGACTGGGACTACGCCGATGCCGCGCGTTATCTGATGCAGCTCTTCAACACACTGCGCGCCACGCACAAACGCCTGTGCTTGATCAGCGTGGGTGAAGTGACAGTGACCATGGATCGCACTCCGGGTGCGGGCGGGCGCAATCAGCAGTTTGTGATGGCCTGTGCGCTCGAATTGGAGAAGTACCAGGGCGAGCGGCTCACCGTTTTCAGCGCCGGCTCCGATGGCATCGACGGCAACACGCGGAACGCCGGAGCCATTGCCGACCCCACCACCGTGGCTCGCGCCCATGCCTTCGGATTTCACCTCAAATCTTCGCTGGCCGCCTTCGACGCCTGCCCCATGTTCACCGCCCTGGGCGACGCAGTGGTCACTGGCCCCACCGGGCAGAATCTGCGCGATCTGCGCCTGCTGATTGCCGAAAGAGATTGAGCAGATACACGACCGCGATTCCATCTGCATGCGCGGTGCCTCGAGCTCCTCCAGCCTGCTGCACACAAGCAATCTCGATAGGAAATATGTACTTTTGAAGTGCAACGGTAACCCCAACGGGGCGGCCGTAAGTAACTGGAAGCCGGAAGCGTTTCCACCATCTACGGCAAATAACATTAAAATGCTATAACATTGGTTTCAATTCTGGCTGCATGAGGATTGATTCGTGGTTCGAAAAGGAACGGCTAAGACGGTCGCCAAGACGCCCGACATCCGCACCGTAGCCGCCTTGGCGAAGGTCTCCATCGCCACTGTTTCCAGAACCATCAATAACTCTCCCGCGGTCAGCGACCGGCTTTCGAAGCGCGTCTGGCAGGCCATCGAGCAGCTCAACTACTTCCCCAATACGCACGCGCGGAGCCTGGTATCGGGCCGCAGCCGCATCTTCGGCATCATTGTCGAAAACATCACCAACCCATTCTTTCCCGAACTGATTCAGAACTTCGAAGAAATCGCCGTCGCGAATGGATACGAAATCCTGGTCAGCTCCTCAAACGGCGACCCGGCTGTTCTGGCCACCTGCGTGCGGCGCATGCTGGAACGCAAAGTCGAAGGCGTGGCCGTGCTGAGCTTCGGCGCCGAAGAACCGGTGCTCGACCAGCTCGTGCATCGCGACATTCCCATGGTGCTGGCCGAGTTTCGCCTCGACGATCCTAAGGTAAGCACCATCCTGCTCGACTACTCGACGGGAATCCACGAAGCGGTTCAACACCTGATTAATCTGGGCCACAGCCGCATCGCGTTTCTGGCCGGCCCGCACAAGCTCCATTCTGCCATCACGCGCGAAAACGACTACCGCACGGCCATGAAAGACGCAGGCCTGGCTATTCAGAAGAAGTGGGTGATCGAGTGCGACCATACGCTCAAAGGCGGCGTGGCCGGGTTCGCACAACTGCAGGCGCTTCCGGTTCGTCCCAGTGCAGTTCTCTGCTCCAATGACATGACCGCCATCGGTGTGCTGCGCGCCGCCTATATGGAAGGACTGCGGGTGCCCGATGACATCTCGGTCGTCGGCCTCGACGACATTGATTTTGCCGAGTTCACATTGCCGCCTCTGACCACCATCCGCCTCTCGCGCGCGGACCTGGCCCGATCCGCATTTGAAGCACTGCGACAGCAAGCCGAGGACGGCACAAATCCGAAGATTCAACGCGAGTACCTGGTCTCCACCAGTCTGGTGGTGCGGGGTTCGACGGCGCCCCCATCGGGTAACGGGTCAAACTAGCTTCCTCCGCAACACCCAAGCGACACCAAGCTGGCTTCCCATTAATCCCTTAAAGCTGTTCCAGGTCAGCAGCGCCAATAGAACCCATTGTGGGACGGCTCGGCTGAAGATGGGCATTGCCCGCTTCACGCATAGCCGCAATCTCCGCATAAGTCGCATCGGCGGCTGCACGGCGATTGGTGTAAGTCTGCGGCTCGCCAAAATAAAGCTCGGCGGAAAAATCGGGGCCGCCAAGAATCCTCCACAGATGGGGCAGGAATGTGTCGTCGCCAAACCAGCAGAGATCGCGCTCCGGCCTGCCGTCCGCAGCGATGTAGCGCAGCGCGGCCGCCGTTACTGGCACGGCAGCATTTACCGCAGGGGTGTAAAAGCGGGAATGAAAACGCAGCAGGCGGGTCCCGTCAGTACTGGTGCCCTCCGGAAAGAACAGCACGGGCACTGGCCCTCTGAGCCGCTCGGCAATTACCGCGGTCACAGCCTCGGCGCTGGCCCTGCTCGCGCGATCGACAAAGATAACTCCGCCAGCACGCGCAAGGGTGCCAAAAAACGGCCATCGACCAATCTGCACTTTGGAGACGAGATAACAAGGCAGCGCGGTGCCGAATATGAGAATGTCGAGATAACTCAGGTGATTGGCAACCAGCAGGCCATGCGCAGGCGGCTTGCCGGTGATGGTGAGGCCAATGCCCATGCGCTTCATTACCATCACGCCGGACTCATGCAACCACAGCGCGCGGCGCTCCAGCGTGTCTGGCCAACGGAGGCGCAGATAGACGGACCGAAGCAGGCAGAACAGGAGCAGCGAACCCAGCGCCACAGCGCGCCGGGCCGCTCGCAGGCTCACCGTGTGAGCGGGGCGAGAAAGCGGTTGCGCGCCGAGGCGGAGAGCAACTTCAGATCGAGCAGGGTAAGAAAGTCAATCGTGCCAAACTCGCGGTCCCAGGCGGGCGGCGCCGCAATGCGCGCGCCAATCGTCAAATAAGTTCTCAGCAGCTTGGGAACCCGGGATCGATTTGGCCCATCGGCCATAGCTTCCGGCGAATTTGAATTGGCTTGACCGGGCGACGGCTGTGCGTGCGCGCCCTCATGCTCCATGGGACACGCATACGCATCAGTTGGCACGGTCTCAAACTCCGGCGAAACCCGGTAGTGCTCGAGCTGGCTATACATCTGCCAGCCTTCAATCGGATTTTCGGAGTTGATCGATGAGCAACCGATGAGATAACGCAGCCCCATGTCATGAGCATACTGTGCGATACCCCTCCACAGCAGGGTAAGCACCTCGGGCGTGCGGTGGTCGCGGTCGATGCTGGCGCGGCCCAGTTCCAGGATGCCGGCGCGCAGCGGCTCATAGGCGGTGAAGCTGAACTCCTGCTCGGAGTAGTAGCCCAGGTGGCGCGCGGCCGTCTCGCCCGATTGCATCCGATAAGTGCCCACGATGCGTCGGCCGGGATGCTCTTCCAGTTTGTCTTCTACGATCAGATGCTCGCAAAACGGGTCGAAACGATCTGCATCCAGACCCGTCTGATAGGAGCTTTCCAGTCCTTTACCCAACTCAATATTGAATACCTTGAAGCGCAGGCGGCAGACAGCCTCGCGGTCTTCGCCGGACTCTGCCAGGCGCAGCCGGTAACGGCCCACCTCCGCGTGCAGCCGAGGTGGGGCTGCAAGTGGCGCAAGCGATGAAAGCAACACAGGAGCAAGAGCCGGCTGTGCCGTTTGCCCTACAGTCGTAATCACCACGCCAGTATGGGTTCAGGTATGTCAAAGGATTGTCACAATGTCGCAAAATCTGTGCAAATAAATGCGCAGATATGTAACATCTTCATAACCTCCCAGGTCGAACGGCATAATTGCGAATCTCTTGTTACCGCGAAGTTACAAAGCTGCGATTGCGCTTGCTGAACACCAGCGGCCGTGGGCTGCGTTCTTACTTTTGCGTCACGCTCCAGTCGAAACTGAGTCCCGCGATCAAGTCATTTAACTTATCGACCGCAGCTTTCTTCTGCTGCTCGAGATCCGCCGTCTGCTTGCGTGTGGCCTGGAGTTGATCTTCCGCGCGGTTCAGTTCGTCGACAAACCGCTTGGCGGCATCGTTACCTTTGAGCGCGGTCAGGTTTTCGCGATCGCGCGCCTCATCCGCGGAAGCTGTCGCCTCATTATTCTTCGATTCCTCGATGCGCTGATCGAGTTGAGCCAGCGACGTCTGCGCATCGATCACCGGCTTCAACCTATCCAGCGCATCCGGAACCCGCTTCACCAGGTCGAGCAAATAGTCCGTTTCGTTGTTGGAGGCGTTTAACGCAACCGTCGTGGTCTCCGGCCCGTGCTCGCTTACCTCCAGCTTGGCCGTCGCATGCGGCGCCACGGAAAGCTTAAAGCGATACACATTCGGCGCGGTCTCATCGGCCTTTAAACCATCATCGAGCGTCCAACCATTATTTCTGCGCGGGTGTTCAATCAGAACTTCTCGGGCAACATCGGCGGAGTTAGTTGCCGAGTAGGTCACGGAAGCCTGGTTCATATGTGTCTCTTCGATGACCCCCTTTGCAATCTTCACCTGATGCAACGCCGTTTTGCCGTCCCGGTCCGTGACTCTGATCCGCATTGCCTGGTCGACCGCATAGCTCAAGAGACGCTTCTCGCCGGGGTGAATGGGGTCGAGCAATCCCTCGCCGGCAAACTCTCCGCTTTCGAAGATCGAAAAGCTTCCCGAGTCGAGCGTGAGCTTTGAATTGTTTTCAAGCCACACCGCGCGCAGCGGCGAGGGGTCCCTTTCGCTCCACAGAGTTACATGCTCGGCGGGAAATTCCTGCTGCAAAATCGGCACCATAGCCGACTCATTTTTATGAATGGTCACCGGTGCGGCGAGCGCATACTCGAAGAAGTCATCGAAGGAGTTGGTCGCAACATCGCCCTCCCGGATGGCATCGGAAGCGCGAAAAACACCGCCGCCAAATCCACCACCTGCGCCCGCGCCAAATCCATTGCCCGAGCCGGCGGTCATCCCGCCCCCCGTGCCCGAGACAATTGCGGAATTGACATCAGCGCCTGAACCGGTCGGGTTAATCCAGGTCTGGTAGGCGCCATGAAGCTGCTGTCGCACCTTCTGCTGCGGTAGCGGTCCTCCGACGGACATTGCGCTCGGAGGTGCGGCTGGCTGAGTGGCTGATTCCGCCGCCTCGTGCGTCTGCGGCGCTGTTTCCTCGATGGTAGAGATCGGAATCTCCGGCCGGCGCGTATATAAGGGCTGCGACAGAGGCTGGATAAAACTCTGCGGCGCGCCCGCGACCAGAGATAACTGCACATTGTCCCAGTCCGCGCCAACTGTGTTATCAACAACCGCCCAACCCTGCATGGTGGCGTTCCCATTGGCTGTCTGCGGAAACACGATGCGATAAGTCGACTTCCACACTGGGACCTCGCTGATGTAGCTTACCCGCAACTGGCGCTCGCCTGCGCCGCGATCCTCCAAAACCAGGTGGCGCAACTGCTGATTCTGCGCCGAGCCTACAATTTCCAGGTAACTCGCAAACTGCTTTTGCAATGACGCGTCAAGCATGCGCACGGAGACAGCGTCCGTTAGTTCCGCCGTTCGCAGCGCTCCTGAATCTGTCTCCACAATTAGAAAGTAATGATCTTCCGAAGTCTGGCCGTTCTTATCTGTCTCCTTGCGGTATTCGATATTGACAAGCCTGCCCGCAAGAGGAGCACCTGAGCCCATAACTTCGACGCGCTGCCCGCGAAGGGCTTGATAGACGGAGAGGGTCGCTGGATAATCCTGCAGCCCCAGCGCCAGCGTCTTCAATTGCTGCTCAATGGGGGTCGTGGAGTTATAGTTGACGCCGGCGATGCGCCCGCCGCCCTCGTCGAGCGCCGTAAGCGATTGCAGAACGTCATTCAGCTGCGACGAAGTGAAGTCGATCGTCACACGCTGATTGCCGTTCACTGACCCCGCGTGTTCGAAGTAGCCCACGCCATTTTTGTAGAGGACGACCTTGCGCACCGGAAGGTCTTTCAGATTTGCCGCGCTGGCGTCCGAAAGGCCGGGTGCGGGCGCCGATTTGCGGCCTGCATGGTCCGTTTGGGTCTGGGCGCTAAGTTGATTGAATGTGAAGGCAACCGACAGGATGGGAGCGAAGCAAGAAATAATAGAAGTCCGGCGCACGGAACCTCCTCGGACCGGGAAACAGCGATGCTATTTCCTTTGACCCCTTACCCGTGAAAATGGTTCCCACGGCGCGCAATTTATTGTCACCGCCCGGCCGAAGACGCGGTCATTCAGGCCGAATCCTTGGTTATTGAGGCTAGGCGCTCGCCCCTTTTGCTGCCAACCTCTTCAACTGCTCAAGATGGTTCAAGTCATGGCCGGCCATGGTTTCGACGATGGTGAGGAAAGTCATCGTTCCGCGCTCCGGATGCGTCACAGGGCGGTCTCCGGAACTTGGCAAAGCCATCCCGATGAGGCGCAGATTCCATCCCCGCATCGCCGTAAACGTCTCAAGAGCCTGTTTGGCCGACACGCCGGCATAAGTTCTGGCCCACTTTTCTTGATCGAATGGCTGAATCACCGGCGCATCCTCGGCAAGGGTCTGGCGTAAGCGGAAACCAAAAACCAGTTCGCAGTCCGCGAGGTGCGCAACGATCTCCGCAGCGCTCCACTTGCCCGGAGCCGGCTGCGCATTCTCGTGCTCCGGACCAGTGGCCAGCATCAGTTTGCCAATCTCCGCCGGCGTTGCGGCCAGAATTGTATCCAGAGCCCGGCCATCCAGAAACTTGTCATACGGATTTAGTTCGCTCATCGCATAACTCCCACAGTTCCGGCTAACATTCAATCACAACGTTCCTTCATCCCTGAAAGCTGCCCACTGTTCACTGTTCTTATAGATAGATATCCACCATCCGCATCCACGTGGGCCAGTCATGCGAGTTATATGAATCCCACACATACAGCTTATGCGGAATGCCTTTGGCAGTCATGGCGCGGTCGAGGCTTTGGTTCTGGCCCAGGCATTGGTCATCCCAGCCGGTGGCCAGCACATAACTGTTGCGCCGGTAATGGTCCAGGAACCAGGGATCGCCCAGGTTGGGAAGGCTGTCGAGCGGCTGGTTGAAGTAAACATCCTGGTCGTAATAGCCATTCAAAAAGTTCCTCAAATCGAATGCGCCGGACATGGAAAGGAATCCGCTGAAAACATCGGGATGACGCAGCGCGATATTCACCGCGTGGTAGCCGCCAAAACTGCAACCCAGCGAGACCAGGTGCCAGTCGTGGTTCTTCTGGCGCACCAGCGGAACCACCTCGTGGATCATGTAGTCGTCGAATTGCGCGTGGCGCGCGATGCGCCAGCGCGGAGGCACCTGCTTGTTGTACCAGCTCTCCATGTCGACCGAATCGACGCAGTACAACTGCACCTCTCCGGCGTCGATTTTGCCGCCGAGAGCGCCAACCATGCCGCGATCTTCAAACTCGTAGAACCGGCCGCCTGAGGTGGGAAACACCACCACCGGCAGGCCGGCGTGGCCAAAGACCAGCAGTTCCATATCCCGGCCCAGCCGGCTTGAATACCACTTGTGAAACTCACGGTTCATGGCTTGCTCCCCGCTCTCTCGTCAACCGCGACCCAATCCCGTAAATTGGAGAAACACCGATATTCTTGATACTTTAACAGCCTGGGTTGATGTTTTTCGCCGCAGCGCAGGACACGCCGATGCGGATGCCGGGGCGAATTGCCGATAGACGAGTTGCCAAGACACGTGCTCCAAGACACGCGTTCCGGGAGATGAGCGCCGGGATACGAATTAAGGATTGCAGAGATTGAACGTGGAACAACATCAACCCGACGATACTCCCCGGAACTCTGCGCCCCAGGCCCTGCTTGGCGCGGCCGAGGCAACGCTTCACCCGCGAATTCGACTGCATCGAAGCTTTCCCAGCGTCTACCTGGCCGAGAAGCGCGATCTGATCGTCTATGTGCCGCCGGGCTACGATAAACATCCGGATCGGACCTACCCGGTGCTTTACCTCCAGGATGGGCAGAACCTCTTCGACCCGCGCACTTCATTTATCCCCGGGCGGACCTGGGAAATTCGCGAACACGCGGATGAGTCCGTTCGCGCCGGCGAAGTGGAACCGCTGATCATCGTCGGCATCTACAACACGCCTGCACGCCTGGCCGAGTACACGCACGAGCGCGACTGGCAGATGGGCGGCGGCGATGCAGCGCAATACGGGCTCACGCTGACGCAGGAGATTTTGCCCTGGATCGCCGAGCGCTATCGCGTGCGCACGGATCGCGAGTCAACGGGCTTGGGCGGTTCGTCGCTTGGTGGGTTGGTCACGCTTTACCTCGGGCTGAGGCATGCGCAGCAATTTGGCAAACTGGCGGTGATGTCGCCGAGCGTGTGGTGGAACCATAAAAGCATTCTCGGCTACCTGAACGAGCGCGCGCCGGAGATCTGGGACCGGCCGAAGCTGTGGCTGGACGTGGGCGACAAGGAGGGCAAACGCACGGTGCACGATGTGGAGGCGCTGAATCGGCGCCTCAAGGCGAACCACTGGCACCCGGGCGAGACGCTGCACTTTGAGAAGGTGCATGGCGGGACGCATGACGAGGCGAGCTGGGCGCGAAGGGTGCGGCCCATGCTGAGGTTCTTGTTTCCGGCTTAAAGGAGCTAGCAGGCATTCTAGCGACGACGAATCGTGCGCTGTTGACTGCCAAGAACGGCGATTTGGCGGTTCCCAAGACTCCGTAATGGAACGGACAGATGTGACGCAAGACCTTCGTGACATTGGCAGTGAATCGTCGGGCTAGTAGTATCTGGACTTCGCAGGCAGACGTTTGGAGGGTATTTCCAGTGTGGGTACTGGACGCCGCCTGCTAAACGGTCGAGTGGCCTTATCAGCTGTTAGGGTTCAACTCTCCCTTGCCCTCCGCCAGGTACTCGGCCTCAGATATTGATCGAAGTCTGCCGATGTGTTATGGTCAAGCCAGTTTCGCAGGCGGCGTCCATTTGGTTGGATACCCCAATCGGCAAAGGCTCCGGATTGATAACCGGAGCCTTTCCATTTACGGCCCCCGCCGCAAAACTTGCCCCCAACCCCTTTTTCGGCGATACTTAGGTGTTGAGTCTTGCGTGACCGCGGGGTCCCCGCGAACAGGTTTTCGTTCGTGGGGTGATTGGCCGGGCGCATGCGCCTGGCCGTTTATTTGGCCCTGCGCGCTTGAAGCACCGCCGCCGCCGGCCCGAAGAACCCTGAGACTGACAGAGCATTGGATTTTGAAAGGAACCGTACAGCCGTGGTGATGATTCGTTTGGCGCGCTTTGGCGCCCGCAAGCAGCCCTACTACCGCATTGTGGCCATTGAGAAAGACCGCGCCCGCAATGGCCGTTCGATCGAGGTCGTCGGCACTTATAACCCGCGCACCAGCCCGGCCACGCTCGACCTGAAGCACGACCGCATCGCCTATTGGCGCTCGGTGGGGGCTCAGTTTTCCGACATCGTGGAGAAGCTGGTGGCCAAGAATCCAGCCGGTGCGGCACCCGCCGCCCCGCTTACACCTTCCGCGCCGGTCAAGGCCGCTGCCGCGGTGGCTGAACCGGTTGAGGTCGCGGCTCCGGCCCCCGTGGAGTCCGAGGCAGCCGTTCAGGCCTAGAGAAGCCCCGATTAACTCCTTGCTCCTGGCCCGGAATCTCCTTCGGGGATGGCTGTTTTGTGGCTGGGCTTCAAGCGCGGACTGAAACCCTTCAAAACAGCGTGGCGTTCAGGGGTTCCTTCCGAACACCAGAATCGAGTTGCGGGGCATCTTGGACGGCCTCAATTCACATCTCTTACACAATTGCTGACGGAATACTGTATTCGATGATACGATTCAGCCGACCCTTTCCAGCCGTTTCCATTCGGGTCAGGTCAGAGGCACGAGCATGACCCCAATTGATGCAGGATCGCAAACATCTGTCGCCGAGCTGGTGCGCGAGATCGCCCAGGCCCTGGTTGATGAGCCGGCCGCCGTGGCGGTCGAATCCGTCGATCGGGACGAGAGCACGATACTCAAGCTGCGCGTCGCACCGCAGGACGTAGGCAAGGTCATCGGCAAACAGGGCCGCACCGCCCGTTCGGTGCGCACCATTCTCGGCGCCGTCAGCATGAAGCTGCATCGCCGCTATACGCTCGAT
>JBEKVS010000089.1:0-24105 GCA_049513795.1 Occallatibacter sp.
CGGAGCTAACTCTTGAGTTAGTTCCGAATCGCTCAGCGACGGCTGCAATTTGGCGTCATTGTCGCGCCAGCGCACAAGCCAAGCCTGAGCCTCCTGCCACTGCTGAGGTGAAGCCTTGCCTGCTGCGATCAGCGATGCAAGCTGGTTGAATCGCCGCGCCGTCTCACTCTCGGGCGGCACCGCATCCACAAGACGATTTAGCGGCGTCAGCGCCGTGTACTGCTTTAACTCTTCCCGCGCATAGCCCCTTGGCGGCTGAACAGCCGTAGCCAGAATGTGCAACTCTTCCGCATCGGTCTTGCCGCTCATCCGCTCCAGCATCATCGCTGTCGATGAGTTATGCTCCAGCCCGATGTAACTCAGCTTCTCGGATACAATTGCCATCCTCTCGTACATCGAGTCAACATCGCGCACGTCCTGGCTCGACCAGAAGCGCTCGGCTATCGCGGCCGTGCGCGGCCAGATGCGGCTGTCGATATTCTCATCGGTGACAAACTCGCTCCACATCGTGGCTTCTCCGCCCAGCACCCGCGCCTTCTGCTCATCGTTCAAATCGGCCCCGTCCCCTCCTAATGGATCGACCAGGTAGTGCTCGGCTGCCGGCTGATTCAAATCGATGTAATAGCCGTGTGAAAGCAGCACGCGATTGCCCTGTCGAGCCGCGGCCGCCAGGGCCTTCGGTCCGCGCCACGACTGAACCACGACATCGCGTGGCGTATCCGGCTGCAGCACCTCGTCCCAGCCCTCCATCACCTTGTGGTGGCTTGCCACCAGCTTCTGCAGCCTGGCCGTGAAATACGACTGCAAAGCGGCATTGTCTTTCATTCCGTGCGCACGCATGAAGGCTTGAATGTGCGAATTCGCATCCCACTCCTTGCCGTTGCACTCATCCCCGCCAATGTGGAAATATTCATCGGGAAAAAGCGCGGTCATCTCGCCCAGAAACTTATCGATAAATTGATAAGTCGTCTCCCGCGTCGGGTCCATGGCCGCGTCAAGTATGCCCCATTTCGTGGGAATGGTGTAGGGCCCGCTGCCGCTGGCTAGCTGCGGATATCCAACCAGCCACGAACTGGTGTGACAAGGCATGTCAAACTCAGGAACCACGCGGATTCCCCGCTCCCGTGCATAGGCGATCACCTCGCGAATCTGCGGCTGCGTGTAGTAACTGCCACCGGAGCCTTTCTCCTGCAACAACGGCGCTTGCCTGCTCTCGACGCGGAATCCCTGGTCGTCGGAAAGGTGCCAATGCATTACGTTGAGCTTGACCGCCTCCATCCCATCCAGGTTGCGCAGGATTACAGGGACCGGCATGAAGTGTCGTCCCACATCGATCATCAAACCGCGCCACGGAAAGCGGGGCCGGTCGTCAATGGTGACTGCGGGCGCGGCAAATCCCTGCGGGGTAACTCGCACCAGTTGCAGGAAAGTCTGTAGCCCGTGCAGCACGCCCAGAGAGTTAGCCGCCGATAACTCCACGTGCGCCGGAGTTACCTCCAGGCGGTAGGATTCGTCCTCGCCTAACTTACCGATCGCATTGCTCGGGCCTGAAGTCTTGATGGTGAACGTCGCATGGCCTGCCGCGGAGGAGGCTGGGGTTGCCGTCGCATTTGTCGCAAACGGAATTCCTGTTTCGCGCCAAAGCGTTTTCATAAAGCGCCGCTCGCCCGAAACGACGCGAGGGTCGGAGTATCCCTCCAAGGCAACAGCAAAGCTGCCGTCAATCAAAAACTGGCCTTGACCTTGAGCCACATGCGCCGGCATCGGCATAAGCGGTAGATTGGGCTGCTGCTCAGCAGAGGGCGTGACTTGCCCCTGGGCGCCAAAAGCATTGCTCAACAGCACCGCACCACAAATAAAGAGGATCGAACCAGGCCGAAACGATTTCTTCAAGAAAATTGCCCTTTCATCATGACGGCAATCATACAACCCGGCAGGTTCCATCCTCTCCTTCGAAACTCCCCGAATGGTCATTGCAGTAAACGACTTGCTATCGCCCGGCAAATAGAAGGCGCCTACGCGACACAATTCGCGTTCCAAGCCGGTCGTGCCTCAAAACGGTATCAAGTCGGTTACCCCCCGCTGCCTGGCAGCCCAGCGGCCTCCGTGACAGCGTGCCTCGATTCGCGCTACCCTGAAGTGTATTCAAGCATCGAATGCGGCTGAAGGAGCTCGCGAGACCCATGCCTATCCAAACGACCTCGAAAATCTGGCATAACGGCAAACTCATTCCTTGGGAAGATGCCACCCTGCACGTCATGAGTCACGTCATTCACTACGGTTCCAGCGTCTTTGAGGGCATACGCTGCTACGCCCAGCCGCACGGCTCGGCCGTATTTCGCCTTCCCGAGCACATGCAGCGCTTGATCGACTCGGCGAAAATCTACCGGATGGAGCTTCCCTACACACTCGACGAGCTTTGCGCCGCCGTTGTGGATGTGATTGAAGCCAATGGCGTTGCGCCATGCTATATCCGCCCCATCGCGCTCCGGGGTTACGGCGAAATAGGGGTCAGCCCCAAGGGCTCGCCCGTCGAGATTTACGTCGCCAACTTCCCTTGGGGCAAGTACATCGATGGCCACGGCGGCGCCGACGTCTGCGTCTCCAGCTGGAACCGTCTGGCTCCCAACACCATGCCCGCGCTGGCCAAAGCCGGCGCCAACTACATGAACTCCCAGCTCATTCGGATGGAGGCCGAGGTAAACGGCTACCAGGAAGGCATCGCGCTCGATGTGAACGGTCTGGTGAGCGAGGGCTCCGGCGAGAATATTTTCGTGGTCCGCAACGGAGTCATCTACACGCCGCCTCTGGCCAACTCCGCGCTCTCCGGCATCACCCGCGACAGCGTTCTCACCCTGGCCCGCCACCTGGGATTCACTGTCGTCGAGCAGGCCTTCCCACGGGAGCTGCTCTACATCGCCGACGAAGTGTTCTTTTCCGGCACCGCTGCCGAGGTGCAGCCGATCCGTACGATCGACCGCATTGTCGTTGGCGATGGCAAGGTTGGTGAAATTACGAAGAAAATTGCGGACGAGTTCTTCGGCATCGCCAACGGCCTCAAAGCTGATCGCTTCGGATGGCTGACCCCGGTCAACGTGAATGCCGCGGAGACAGTGCCAGCCTGAGTTCGGTCACCGCGTAGATAAAAGTCTGGGTGCTCCACCCTCGCGACGTTCCTGTTTTTGTCGCTAGGGTGGGAAAGCACGAACCATGATCCGACGCACCACACCAATAACACTTCGCCCCTCATTCATACCGCAATGCCACCATCGGCTCGACTTTCATCGCCGCCCGCGCTGGAATCAAGGTGGCCGCCAACGCCACCAACCCCAACAGAATCGCCACGCTCGCATAGGTCAGCGCGTCATAGGGGCCAACGTTGAAGAGCATACTCTTGAGCAGTTGCGCCGTCGCCAGCGCCGCGGCCATTCCGAGCACGCCTCCAATCACCACCAACCTGATACCTTCCCCCGCAATCAGCCGCAGAATATTCACGCGTGTAGCACCTAGCGCCATACGCACCCCAATCTCCTGCGTCCGCTGCGCGGCCACAAACGCAATCACTCCATAAAGCCCGATCACCGCCATCAGCAATCCGCAAAACGCGAAGAACCCCAGCAGCGCCGTCTCAAAGCGAGGCCGGTCCGCCAGCTTGCTTACGCTTTCGTTCAGAGTCTCAACCTCGACGGGAAGTGTCGGATCGATTTGCGCAATCTGCGCGCGTACCCAGGGAGCAACGGCCGCAGGCGCGAGCGACGTTTTGAGAACCATCACATTCCAGGGAGTCCAGTCTTCCGTAATGCTTCGCCTCAGGCGATAGAATTCCGGCTCGTCCGCGCCGCTCAGGCCGGTGTTCTTTACGTTCGCCGCTACCCCCACCACCGTGTACCACGGCCCATTCGGAACCGGCTGCACATGCTGACCAATCGGATTGGCATCGCCGAACAATCGCGCCGCCAGCAAGCTGCTCACCACAAGATAATGCTCGTTCGATCCCCGCTCCTCTTCGGTAAACCCCTGGCCGCGCAGGATCGGGATATTCAGCGCCTTGAAGTAGTCGGGCGTAACCCACCGCCAGGCCACCATCCCTCCCGTTCCGCCCGTCGGCTGCGGCTTGCCGGCGACAGAAATGTTGTTGAAGATCTGGCTTTCATGCGTCTCCGCCGGGGGAAGCCAATTGCTCATGCCCACGGCTGAAACACCTGGCAGTTGTCGCAACCGTGCCTCGGCGGCGAGAAAGAATTCCATCCGCTGTTGCGCCGTCGTATAGCGGTACTGAGGAAGCGCGATGTGCGCGGCCAGCACGCCCCGCGTTTCCATGCCCATATTCTGTCGCTCAAGACTGCTGAAGCTCCGCACCAGCAGCGCCGCGCCTGACAGCAAGACCATGCTCATGGCGATTTGTCCGACCACCAGGCAGCGCCGCATGAAGGCGTGCCCGCCGGCGTTGGTAGTTCGTGCAGCCAGCGCCCCCGCGCGTGGCCGCTGCAGCGCGGGCAAGGCTCCGAATAACGCTCCGCAGGCGACAGAAACGATCACAGTGAAGAGAACAATACGCAGGTCGAGGTGAGCTTTCTCCAAAAATGGAACTCCCGCCGGAGCGATGGCGATGAAGACGCGCAAAAGAATCTCCGCAAGAACAATTCCCGCCGCGGCTCCCGCCAAAGACAAAAGAAACATCTCCGTGAGCCTTTGCCGCACCAGCCGGCCTTGGCTCGCGCCCAGAACGGAACGCACCGCCAGTTCCCTTTCGCGTTGCGCAGCCCGCGCCATCAGCAGGCTGGTCACGTTGGCGCAGGCAATCAGCAACACCGCAAGCACGGCCCCAAGCAGAACCCAGGCCGCCAGCCGCACATCGTGCATCTGCCGGTCGCGGATCGATCGCACGCGCAGATGAACTTCCTTGCGGAACTGCGCCGGAGCCAGGTTGAGCGAGTAATTGAACACCGGCTCAAGCGCCGCCTGAGCCTCTGCAATTGTGACTCCCGGTTTCAAACGTGCAAACGCATACATCACCCTGCCGGGGTCAGCCTTGCGCTGGAGCGCCTCATCCAGGGCCTCAGGCACCACAATGTCCGCGTCTTCCAGGGCCGGCATTTCGAAGTCCTTGGGCAGCACACCGATTACACGCACCTGCGCGCCATCGATATCGATCAGCCGGTTGACGATGCCTCGATCGAGACCGTAATGGGAGAGCCACAGCCCATACGAGATGAGAGCGACCTTGGGACCTTTGGGCCGATCTTCTTCCGGCAGAAAGTTTCTTCCCAAAATCGGCGAGACACCGAGCGTAGGCAGAAAGTTCTGCTCCACGCTGGCGCAGCTCAGATGCGCAGGATTGCGCTCGGTCAAATCGCACGAGCTGGCGCCCGTCTCTGACGTGAATGCCTGAAATGGCTTCTGATTGTCGCGCCATTCGTAATACGATCCGCCCAGCATGAACTCCTGCGGGATGATGGGCGCAACCAGCCCCACCGACACCAGTTGGTCATCGTGCGCATACGGCAATGGGCGAAACAGAACCCGATCCACCACGCTGAATACGGCTGTGGTTGCGCCGATACCCATCGCGAGCGTCGCGATCACCGCAATCGTGAAGACCGGATTCCGCCGGAAGCCGCGCAGAGCGTAGCGCACATCCTGGCCCACCGTTCCAATCCACCAACCCGGCCGCTGCTCATATGTCTGTTCGCGTGTTCGCTCCATGCCGCCGAGCTCAATCAGCGCTTGACGGCGCGCTTCTTCGGGCTTCATTCCCGAGGCAATGTTTCTTTCCGCTGACCGCTGTAAGTGAAAGCTCAGTTCCTCGTCCAGTTCGCTTTGAGGGCGGCGCAACACTAGAAACTTCAACCGCGTGATCAACTCCTTCATCATGACTGCGCCTCCTCAATATTGAGTGCCCGGATGCACCACGGCTATTCGTAGCGCAGCGCCACCATGGGCTCAACCTTCATTGCCGCGCGCGCAGGAATGAGCGAAGCTGCGAACGCCACAAGTCCAAGAACCAACGCTACCGCCGCGAATATGAGCGGATCGCGCGGCGCCACGTTAAAGAGCATGGTCTGGAGCAACTTCGAAGTTGCCAGCGCCACAACCAACCCTGCCACCCCGCCAAGTAGAATCAACCGCACGCCTTCGCCGGCAATCAGCTGCAGGATATCCGCACGCGTTGCGCCCAATGCCATGCGCACGCCGATCTCCTTGGTTCGCTGAGCGGCCAGAAACGAAATCACGCCGTAGAGTCCGATCACTGCCATCAGCAACCCGCACAATGCAAAGAAACCGAGCAGCGCGGTCTCAAAGCGCGGCCGATCAGCCAAGGTGCTCACCGTCTGGTCGAGAGTCTCTATCTTCACCGGAACCGTGGGGTCGATTCCGGCAATCTGCGATCGCACCCACGGCACAACGGCCTGGGGAGACAAGACTGAGCTGATCACCATGACCGGTCTCTGCCCCTCCCAGTCGCTATCGGATTTGCCGTTCGTCGGGCTGAACCAGCCCTCCGTTCCTCACGTCTTCTGCCACGCCGATAACCGTGTGTTCGCTCACTCGTCTCCCGATGGGGTCTTCACCGGGAAAGATGCGCGCAGCGAGCAGCCTGCTGACAATCGCTACATGCTCGGCTGAATGCGTATCTTCCTCGGTGAAGCCGCGGCCGCGAACGATGGGAATATTCAACGCCGTAAAGTAATCGGGAGTGACTTTTCGCGTGCTGAGGGTGTCGCCTGTCCCTCCGCCCTGATCGAGCTTTCCGTCGACCTTCAGGTCTGACCAGCGCATGCCGTATCCCCCTCCGGGAGGAACCGAATCGCTGAATGCGACCGCGCGCATTCCGGGTAAGCGCCGGATTGCCGCTTCTGCGTCCATATAAAACTGCCTCTGTTTACGGGTGGTGTTGTAGCGAAAGCCAGGCAACGCAATCTGCACCGTGAGTACGCCGCCGGTTTCGATTCCGAGGCGCTGCTTTTCGATATTTTGAAAACTCTTGAGCAACAAGGAAGCGCCCGACAGTAAGACCATGCTCACCGCGATCTGACCCGCCACCAGGCTTCGCCGCAGCATGGCTCGTTGGCGTGACTTTGTGGCTCGCGCCGCGAGCGCAACCATGCGTGGCCTTTGCAGCGCAGGCAACAGACCGAACAGTGTTGCCGAGACGATCGAGAGGAGCACGGTGAAGCAGGCGATGCGCAGATCGATTCCAGCACGATTGAGGAATGGAATGCCGGTGGGAGCAAGTCCGACAAAGATTCGCAACAGGCCCTCGGCCAGCGCAATGCCCCCGGCAGCCCCGCCCAACGAGAGCAACACGGCTTCTGTAAGGGTTTGCCGGATCAGCCGTGCGCGACTGGCGCCCAATGCAGAGCGAACCGCCAGTTCCCGCTCGCGAGCCTCGCCGCGCGCCATCATCAGGCTGGCCACATTGGCGCAGGCAATCAGCAGCACGGCGATCACGGAGCCCAGCAGAATCCAGGCCATCAACTGCGCATCCTGCGTCTCGCGGTCGCGCAGCGAACGAATGCTGAGGCGAATATCCTTGCGAACACCCGGCGGCACGAATGTGTCTCTCGTATGCTCGAAGAGCGGCTCCATCTCAGCCCTGGCCTGCTCAATGCTCACTCCGGGTTTGAGACGGGCGAAGGTCCGCATGGGATCGCCGAAGCCTCCATTCGCAGTCTTCTGGTCCGCCTGGACCAGCACACTCGGGAAAATTACGTCGGCCGGCTGCAGGGTGGGAAACTGGAAGTCCCTCGGCAACACGCCTACCACGCGATTCAGGCTGCCATCGATATTGATCTGCCGGTTCAGAATGTTTGGATCGCGGTTGTAGTGGTCCTGCCATAATCCGTAGGAGATGATCGCGACGCGCGGCCCGTTGGGAAGAACTTCCTCCGGCAAAAAATTGCGCCCCAGCACCGGGGAAACTCCCAGCAAAGGCAAATAGTTGGCGTCGAAGTCGAGGTAATCGAGTTGCGCTGGATTGTTCTCGATCAAATCGCAGGCATGCGGCCCGGTGCTTTGGATGGCCATGGCTTCAAATGGCTTCTGATGATCGCGCCAATCAAAGAAGAAGCCGCCCATCATGAACTCCTGGCGCTCGAGGGAATGCACCATCCCCACCGACACCAGCCGGTCGTCGTGCGCATACGGCAGCGGACGAAACAGAATCCGATCCACCACGCTGAACACGGCCGTGGTGGCTCCGATGCCCACCGCAAGCGTTGCGATCACGGCGATGGTGAACGCCGGGTTGCGCCGGAACCCGCGGATCGCATAGCGCACATCCTGTTTCACCGTTCCGATCCACCAGCCGGGCCTCTGCTCGTACGATTGCTCCCGTGTCCGCTCCACGCCGCCAAATTCAATCAGCGCTTGACGGCGCGCTTCTTCAGGCTTCATTCCCGAGGCGATGTTTCTTTCGGTCAACTGTTGCACATGAAAGCGCAGTTCCTCGTCCAACTCCGAATTCGACCGTCGCAAAACAAGAAACCGCAGCCTTGTAAAAAACTCTTTCATCCCGTCAGCGCCTCCTGAACAAAAGTTCTTCATCGCGCAGAGCTGGGCGCGCCCCTATCGGTAGCAATTGGAGCGCAAGCGCCGTCTGTCCCACTTGAGAAAGCTATTCATGGCGAAGCGCCTGCACCGGCTGGATTGACGCGGCTCTGCGCGCGGGCAACCAGCCCGCAAGCATGGCCACCGCGAAAAGCAACAGGCCCGCGCTACCCAAAGTGATGGGGTCAGATGGCTTCAGGTCAAAGAGCAGTGAGTTCAAAAAACGCGTCAACAGCAGAGAAGCGCCCAGTCCCGTTCCAATGCCCATAACCGCCATCCACGAGGCCTCGCGAAGAACCATCCACAGCACCTGTCGTGCTTGTGCGCCCAACGCCATGCGCACTCCAATTTCATTCACGCGCCGCGCCACGGCCGATGCCATCACGCCGTATACACCAATGCTGGCCAGCACCAACGCAAGAGTGCCGAAGCCAGTGGTCACCACGGCAAAACTCCGCTCCGGCGCGAGGTTGGAATCGATCTGTTCCTGCTGCGTGCGAATGTCGATCATCGGCAGGTCCTTGTCCACCGAATCGACAACTCCTCTGATCGCTCCAATAAAGCTTCGCGGATCGCCCTTGGTGCGCACTTCGAATGTCATGCCATGATGGATGTCTTTCTGCTGCGTATACAAGAGGTAAAACGTAGCAGGAGGCTGATCGCGGATCCATCCGTATTTTGCATCCGCACACACTCCCACGATCTGATAAATTCCGTCCGGGTCCACCGTTCGAAACGTCAGGCCAACGGGATTTCTTCCTGCGAAGTCGCGCTTAGCCAAAGTCCGGTTGATGATTGCGACGGTGGGCGATGTTGCGGTGTCGCGAAAATCAAAGGAGCGGCCATTCAATATTGGTATGCGCATTGTCGGAAAAAAGCTCTGACCTACAGTATTGAACAGAGCCCCCTGGTTATCTCCGGAATCCCTCGCTTGTCCTTCCGGAATAAAGTCGCTGTTCGAAATGCTCTGCCCAAGAAGAGACTCCTTCGACACCGTAGCCGCTTCGACACCCGGTATCGACGAAATCCTTTCCTCCAGCAGGCGAAGCGCCTCGGTATTCTTTGGCGACGGATAACGTTTCTTCGGTGGGTCGATAGCAAACAACAACAGGCCCTGCTTGGAAAACCCCGGATCGACCGCATTGAGATTCGCCAGTGTCCGGACGAAGAGCCCGGCTCCGACCAGCAGCAGCATGCACAGCGATACCTGAAAAATTACCAGTGCCTTTCCGGCCAGCCCTTTGCGCCGATGCGTCACTGTGATGCCGCTATCCTTCAACCCGTTATTGACCGTGGTTCGCGTAGCTTGCCAGGCAGGGCCGATTCCGAAACCAAGCCCAGTCAGCAAAGCAATAGTGAGCGTGAAAAGAAAAACGCGCCAGTCAAAGCGCGTGCTCACCGCCGTTGCCCCCCAGTTCGACGAAAGCAAGTGGGGCAGCAGGTTGCGGCCCAGGTAGCCAAGCAGCAGACCGGCCGCTCCTCCCAGCGAAGAGAGCATCAGGCTTTCAGTAAGCATCTGCCGCACAATGCGCTTCTTCCCCGCGCCCAGCGCCAGCCGCACGCTGATCTCCCGTTGCCGCGAAGAGGAGCGCGCTAAAAGCAGGTTGGCCACATTCGCGCAGGCCAGCAGAAGCACCAGCCCAGCGAGTGCCAGCAGCAGCGGCATGGGACGCTCCAGCTCCTGCGCAGCATAATTCCACCCCCGGCTTCCCGGCAGCAGCATG
The DNA here is from genome assembly GCA_049513795.1 of Occallatibacter sp. Taxonomy (GTDB): domain Bacteria; phylum Acidobacteriota; class Terriglobia; order Terriglobales; family Acidobacteriaceae; genus Telmatobacter. The sequence continues at coordinate 10,275 of JBEKVS010000089.1, forward strand.
AGCGGCGGAATGGTTCGATCTTTGTCAACTGTCATCGTCGCCCGCACGGCCTGGTCAAGCGTCACGGCCAGCGAAGCGCGCGCCTGTTCTTCCGGCACGCCCGGTTGCAGCCTTCCCATGACCTGAATCCACCAAATCTCGGCATTCGACAGTAGCGAACCATTCGATCTGGGCAAAATGACCGGTTGCATGCTCAGGGGCAAGTACATCTCTTTGGGCGTTTGCACGCTGGTTGCGCCGGTAGAATCCTTTGGCGCAACTCCAATGATCGTGATTGGAGTGGAATTCACATCAATCGTCTTGCCAATCACTTCAGGCGAGCGGTTAAAGCGCCGCTCCCAGAACGAGTCGCTGATCACGGCCACCGCGCCAGCGCCGGGCGCCGTGTCGTCTGCCGGCTCAATTGGCCTGCCAATGAAGGGCCTCACCCCCAGGCCATCAAAATAGTTTCCAGAAACGAGTTCAGCAGTCACCACTTCCGCGTGTCCGTCGATGGTCGCCGACAGGTGCCCGAACTGATCGATGTCGGCAAATGCAAACAGATCGCCCAGGCTGTGGTCCCGGCCGCGCATTTGCTCATACGCGCGATAGGAAAACGACGCGATGATGGTGCGCCCCTGTGCGTCGGTATAGAAATTTCCCCAACTATCGTGAGCGACATCGGTTCGATTGCCTTGGACCAGCGCCAGCAGCCTCAGTTCGTTCGGGTGCGCAACCGAAAGCGCGTCCATCAAGGCAGACTTGGCAAGCGTGAAGATCGCCGTATTCGCTCCAATACCAAGCGCAAGCGAAGCTACTGCGACCGCCGTGAATGCAGGGTTCCGCGCCATCATGCGCAGTGCATAACGCACGTCCTGGCCAACCGTGCCAATCCACCAGCCGGGCCGCTGTTCGTAGGTCTGTTCGCGCACCCGCTCCACGCCGCCGAATTCGATCAGCGCCTGCCTGCGCGCTTCCGCCGCTGTCATCCCGGCTGCCACTCGTGCGGCAATCGCCTGCTCCAAATGAAACTCGAGTTCCTCGTCCACATCGGCGTGCGGCTTGGAAAAGATCAGAAAGCGCAATCGTGTCATCCACTCGCGCATCATGACGCTGCCTCCGGAATTCGCCCCAGCACCAGGCCAATCGCAGCAGAGAGCCGGTCCCAGGTCTCAAGCTCGGTTGCCAACTGTTTACGACCGGTCGGTGTGAGTGAATAAAACTTGGCCTTGCGATTGTTTTCCGAGTTGCCCCAGTCAGCCCTGATCCAGCCCTTGTATTCAAGACGGTGCAGCGCGGGATAAAGCGATCCCTGGCCAACCTGCAGAGCCTCGCGCGAGACCTGTTGAATGCGTTGGGCCACACCCCAGCCATGCATAGGCCCAGTGGCCAGGGTCTGTAAGATCAGCAGGTCGAGTGTTCCCTGCAACAGGTCTGTAGTTGGCGGCATATTTCCCCTCGACGTTCGACAATAGCTTTACGCATCTTCTTGTCGAATGTCAAGGGGACGCCTTTCAATTCCGTTTTGCAAGGTTCTCAAAGGTGCTGGGATCGGGAACATTCGGAGATCGCTTCTCGTAACCAAGTGTGTGTGGCGCAGTTATGCCGTCACCGCCACTGAGATTTATTCAAAGGAGAACCTCATGCGTATGTTCGTCCGCGCAGCCAGCCTTGCCACTTCACTGCTTCTACCCGCTTTGGCCGGCCTTGCCGCTCCGCCGCAAAACTCCAAAGCTGCCCCGGGAAGCATTGTGATCGTCTTCAAAGATGGCCATCGGCAGAGTTTCAACCTTTCCGACATTCAACGAGTCGAGTTCCCCACTGCAGACTTTGCCGCGACAACCAATCCTTCCGGACCCTCGCGCGGCCATTTCCTGGGCAAGTGGGAGGTTGGTGACGGCAGCGGGAACACTTTCTACATCACTCTCTTTGAAGACGGAAAAGCCAAGCGCACCCTTGGCGATGTGCGCGGCACATGGACCTACTCCAATGGCGATGCGCTCATCACCTGGGACGACGGCGCCCAGGACGCGATTCGCAAAGTCGGTTCCCACTTTCAGAAGTTCGCCTACCACGCCGGCAAGTCATTCACCGACGACCCGGACAACGTAACCAGTGCCCGGAATACGATGCCCAGCCCCATCTGAGGCCAGCCCGCCTCAGGCCGGCGCTTCACCTTGCGCGTATCATGAACTTGGAACCCCATTGAGCCATGCCGTCGGTTTCGCTCACTGGATTTCCGTGTCATCTGAGACCCGCAGCAAGGAAAACCGCCACGCGTGAAGCCCAACATGAAAGTTCGACTGGCCGGGATGGAACTGGTCAACCCGGTCATCGCGGCCAGCGGCACCTTTGGCTATGGCATTGAATTTGAAGAGATTGTCTCGCTCAACCGCATAGGCGGCTTGGTCACGAAAGGCATCTCGCTACACCCCATGGCCGGCCATCCCGCGCCACGTTTGCTGCACACCGCAGGCGGCATGCTGAACGCCATAGGCCTGCAGAACGTCGGCGTCGAAGACTTTGTCCAACACAAACTTCCTCCTTTGGCGCGCTACCCAGGATGCAAAATCATCGTAAACGTCTTTGGCTCGACCGAGGCAGAGTACATCGCCGTAATCGAGCGCCTCAACCAGACCGAGGGCATCGCCGCTTACGAACTGAACGTCTCCTGCCCCAATGTGCATGCGGGCGGCATGTCCTTCGGCTCCGATGCCAGCACGCTCGAGTACCTGGTCAACCGCGCCCGCACCGCGTCGCGTCGTCCGGTGATCGTCAAGCTCTCTCCCAACGTGACGTCCATCGCACACATGGCCAAAGTCGCGGAAAATGCTGGAGCCTCAGCGTTGAGCCTGACCAACACGTTTGTCGCCATGTCGATTGACGCAGAAACCCGCCGCCCGCGGCTGAGCAATGTGACTGGGGGCTTGTCGGGACCGGCCATCAAGCCGATCTCCCTGCGCATGGTCTACGAGGCGGCGCAAGCGGTCGATATTCCCGTCATCGGCATGGGTGGAATCGTCACGCCAGAAGATGCCGTCGAGTTTCTGCTCGCTGGAGCCACGGCCATCCAGGTGGGAACGGCCAGCTACGCCGACCCGCGCGCAACTGAACGCCTGGCCCGCGGCCTCGAATCCTGGTGCCGCAGCCATCAGGTAGAGCGGGTGGCCAGTTTGACCGGCGCACTTGAGAAACCGCACGACTAAGTTCTCCCGCGCGTCTGCCTTTTCTCGATCCCCGTCACGCCCGCCAGCAAATCGGATCTACCTGGCCGCAGTCTCTTGGCTGAACAGGCACAGCCACTTCGTTCCGCGCTCGGTCCACACCGAAGAAATATAGGCCTGCGCGACAAACTCATGGCCGTGCGAAATGCCCTTTTCGACGATCTTGTACGAGATCAGCCCGGTGTTTTCGGAGATAGGCACAAACCGCACATCGTCCATGGTGTAATCCGTCAATCGGAACCCGGCAACATTTTTGAGCACTTGCGCCTTGCTCGCCGGCCCATGATCGTCCACCATCACTGCTTCGTCAGCGGTAAGGTCTCCAAATCGCTCCGGTTCGCCGGCCTTAAGAGCATCCAGGCCTTCGCGCTCCTCGCTCACGATTTGTTGCTCGAACGGACCCCAATCCGGATGGGATGGTTGCGCATCGGCGGGTTGACCTGACGCGTTTCCCGCTGCGGACTGTGCCTGCAAAAGTACGCCGCAAAGCGCCGCACATACAACGACGACAGCGATGGATTGTGACCTCACTCGGCCTCCTCATGGACAAATGGACATGCGCTGTGACGCTTCTCACGCGCCGGGTACCCAAATCCGGGCAATACAAACAATAGCCTGTGATGCAGCGCACAGCAAGGCGCTACTGAGAATGCGTACCTTGGCTTTCGTCAGTTGGCGAAATCCTGAAATCGGCAAATTCTCCTCACCGGCTTCGAGGATTCGGCCACACCTGCACAAGGATCGAGGTAGGCATGGGTCAGTCAATTTGGAACTCCATGGAAAAGAAAGGCTACAGTCGCAGAGACTTTCTGCAGTTCTGCGCTGCGGCCGCGACGGTAGCCGGGTTGGGCAGGTCGGGAGCCGCCCAGGTTGCGGCTGTTTTTGACAAAAAGGAAAAGCCGGCCGTGATTTGGATGCATTTCCAGGAATGCACCTGCTGCAGCGAGTCGTTCATTCGCGCATCGCACCCCATTGTCGTCGACGCGCTTCTCGATGTGCTCGACCTCAACTACTCCGAGACGCTGATGGCCGCTTCCGGCTTCCAGGCGGAGAAGTGCCTCACCGACACCATCGAAAAGAACAAGGGCAAGTACATTGTGCTGGTCGAGGGCGCGGTTCCCACCGCCGATGAGGGCGTTTACTGCATGATAGGCGGCAAGACAGCAGAGTCGATTCTGCAGACCGTAGCCAAGGATGCAGCCGTCATCGTGGCCTGGGGCAGTTGCGCTTCCAACGGCTGCGTGCAGGCCGCTAAGCCCAATCCTACCGGCGCCACGCCGATTTCGAAACTCGTCAACAAGCCGGTCATCAACGTGCCCGGATGCCCGCCCATCGCCGACGTGATGATGAGCGTGGTTACGCATCTGCTCGTGCTCGGGCAAGTCCCGGCGCTCGACAGTCAAGGCCGGCCCAAGGAATTCTACGGCCGCCGCGTTCACGACACCTGTTACCGCCGCCCCAACTACGACGCTGGACTGTTTGTCGAGTCGTGGGACGACGAGAATGCGCGCAAAGGCTATTGCCTTTACAAGATGGGCTGCAAAGGGCCGGTCACTTACAACGCCTGCTCGGTAGTCAAGTGGAATGAAGGCACCAGCTATCCGATCCAATCCGGCCACGGATGCATTGGGTGCAGCGAAGCCGGCTTCTGGGATAACGGCCCCTTGTATCAGCACCTGGCGTCCTTCCCCGGCTTTGGCATTGAAAGCACCGCCGACACCGTTGGCACAACGCTGGGCGTGGCCACGCTGGTCGGTGTCGGAGCCCATGCCGTGGTGACCAACATTCGTAAGCGGCCCGTGATTGCCGAAGTGCACGCGGACGATCAGAAGGAGCTTTGAAGGATATGACACGCGTAATCGTCGATCCCGTAACCCGCATTGAAGGCCACCTGCGCGTTGAAGCAGTAGTGGAAAACGGCGTCATTACCGACGCATTCAGTTCCGGCACCATGGTGCGCGGCCTGGAGAAGATTCTCATCGGCCGCGATCCACGTGATGCCTGGGCCATTACCGAGCGCGTCTGCGGAGTCTGCACGACCGTGCATGCGCTGGCCAGTGTGCGCTCCGTGGAAGATGCATTGGGCATCGCTGTCCCGCCCACTGCCGAGCTCATCCGCAACATCATGCTGACCACGCAGTATGTGCAGGACCACGTCGTCCACTTCTATCATCTGCACGCTCTCGACTGGGTAGACATTGTCAACGCCCTCAAGGCCGATCCCAAAAAGGCTGCCGAACTGGCTGGATCTTTCTCCAAGTGGGACAAGAACACGCCGGCCTATTTCTCTCAGGTGCAGGACAAGATCAAGGCCTTTGCCGCCAGCGGCCTGGGCATCTTCGCCAACGGGTATTGGGGCCATCCCGCCTACAAGCTTCCGCCTGAAGTCAACCTGATCGCGGTCGCGCACTATCTCGACGCGCTCGAGTGGCAGAAAGAAATCGTCAAGATTCACGCCGTCTTCGGCGGCAAGAATCCTCACCCGAACTACCTGGTCGGCGGCGTTCCCTGCTCCATCGATCCCGATGAAGTGGCGGCCATCAACTCTGAGCGGCTGAACCTGGTTGCGCAGCTCATCAGCAAGGCCGACGAGTTCGTCAACCAGGTTTACATTCCCGACCTGCTCGCGGTCGCCTCCTTCTACAAAGATTGGGCGCAGTGGGGCGGCGGCTTGAAGAACTATCTCTGCTACGGCGAGTTCCCGACGCAGGGTTACGGCAAACCGGAAGCCTTCAAGTATCCGCGCGGCGTAGTTCTCAATCGCGACCTCTCCACCGTGCACCCCGTCAACCCGCGCGACTCGCAGGAGATCAAGGAATACATTGCGTCCTCCTGGTATAGCTACGACGGCGGCGACTCCGTGGGCATTCACCCATGGGCCGGCGAGACGCAGCTCAACTACACGGGCCCCAAGCCGCCATTTGAAACTCTCGAAGGCCATGCGAAATATTCCTTCCTGAAGACTCCGCGTTGGAAGGACGATCCCATGGAAGTCGGTCCGCTGTCGCGTTTGATCGTGGCCTATGCCTCCGGCCGCACCGATGTGCAGGAACTCGTCAAAGACACGCTGGGCAAGCTCAACGTTCCGGTGGCTGCCCTGTTCTCTACGCTGGGCCGCACTGCCGCGCGCGGTCTCGATGCGGCGCTGGCCATGATCTGGCTGAAGGAATTTTTCGGCGACCTCATGGCACGCGTCAAGACGCGCGAGACCTCCACATTCAACGGCGAGCGCTGGGAGCCCCAGAGCTGGCCGACGGACGCTGAGGGTGTCGGCCTGGTCGAGGCGCCGCGTGGCGCTCTGGCGCACTGGATCAAGATTCACGACGGCAAAATCGACAACTACCAGTTGGTCGTACCCACCACTTGGAACGGCTCTCCGCGCGATGCCAAGGGCCAACGCTCGTCGTTTGAGGCCTCGCTCATCGGTACGCCGGTGACGAACATCGAGCAGCCGGTGGAGATCATCCGCACCATCCATTCCTTTGACCCGTGCCTGGCCTGCGCCGTGCATCTTTACGATCCGCAGGGCCGGCACCTCAGCCAGGTTTCATTCGAGTGATGCTATGAGCACAATAGTTGCAGCTCCGAAACGCGTGAAGCCGGTAGATGTCCTTTCCAGGCCGGTGGATTATCGGCGCATTTATGTATGGGAATTGCCGGTTCGTGTCTACCATTGGATCAACGCTGTGGCGCTGGTCGCGTTGTGCATTACCGGCTACATGATAGGCGCGCCCATTCGCATGTTCTACGCAAGCGAGGCCTATCAGCAATATTGGTTCGGGTGGGTGCGCTTCATCCATTTCTTCGCTGCGTATGTCTACGTGTTTAACTTCCTGGCCCGTCTCTATTGGGGATTTGTGGGCAACAAATATTCCAGTTGGGCCGCATTCTTTCCTCTCAAGTCTTCGCAACGCCAGGAGATCGTCGACGTGATCAAGGCCGACGTCTTCGAAACCAAACTGCATGGCCCCATCTCAACGGGCCATAACGCGCTCGCCGGCTTCATCTATTTCTTTACCTTCCTGGCCTTCGTGGCACAAACCATCACCGGCTTCGCGCTTTATTCCAGCATGAGCAACTCCCGGATCGCGCACCTGTTCGGATGGATCGTTCCACTCATGGGCGGCGAGTTCGGCGTGCGCTTCTGGCACCACCTGTTGCTGTGGTTCTTCGTTACCTTCATCATCGTCCACATTTATTTGTCCTTCTATCACGACTACATCGAGGGCCGCGGCACGGTTTCGTCGATTATTGGCGGGTGGAAGTTCGAGCGGGAGAAGAGTGACAAACTCTAATCACAAGACGCTGGTGCTCGGCCTCGGGAACGTCCTCATGGGCGATGAAGGCATTGGCGTCTACGTGGTCCGCGCCATTGAGCAGAAACTGGCCCAGCAACCGTGGGCGGAAGACATCGAGTGCCTCGACGGCGGCACCGGCGGCTTTACCTTGCTCGAGCCGCTGGAGAATGCGGATCGCATCATCCTGATCGACGCGGCGGCGGATGGCAATCCCATAGGAACGGTAACCCGCACCACGCCGCGTTTTTCGCTCGACTATCCTCCCACGCTCACCGCCCACGACGTCGGCATGAAAGACCTGCTCGATATGTTCTATATCCAGGGTGGCCACCATGAGATTGTTCTGTTCGCCATCACCATCGACCCCCGGCAGCCGATCCGAATGAGCCTCTCCCACGACGGAGAACAGGCCGCCGCAGTTGCCGTTCATGAGATTCTCGCCGAACTCACCGCGGCTTCTCTCCTCGCTGACCGGGCCCACCGGGTAGTCCCCAACGCCCAGCTAACTCGCTAGCTCGCTATTCTGCGCAGCTGGAGCTTACTCGCCAATCCAATTCCCGGCGCCTTACTCATCGTCGCCCGGATTTGTCTTTTGTCCCGTCGCGAGCTATCATCTACCTATGCAGGAATCGCTCTGTTGTCGCCATTCGACGCTGCTTCGCGCGGAGAGGTGACCTGGGCCAGAAAGCTCGAGCAATTTCCAAGGTTTCCACATGACCCGCGATGCAGCCAGGCTGCCGCGGGCTTTCTATTTCTACCCAAAGGTGAAGGATGGCCGAAGCTACTGCAACAAAAGAGACCAAAGCCCAGCGCGCCGAGCGCTTGAAGCTTGCGAAGAACCCCTGGGAAGCCTTCGACGAGGTGCGCGCCTTTGCCCGCGCCGGCCGCTCCAGCGTGGTGCCCGAATGGGCTTCGCTCTACTTCAAGTGGTGGGGCATTTACACCCAGGGCGATGGCGTGGGCGCCACCGGCGGCAAGGGCGGCGAAGGCCTCACAACCGACTACTTCATGATGCGCATTGCCATCCCCAACGGCATGCTCTCTGCATCCCAGGCGCGCGTGATCGCTCAGATCACGAAAGCGCACGCGCGCAACCTCGCCGACATTACAGTACGTCAAGCCATACAGCTACACTGGCTCACCATCGAGTCCCTGCCCGAAGTTGTGGACGCGCTCGAAGCGATTGGCCTGTCGCCCAAGGGAGCCTGCGGCGACGTAGTGCGCAATGTAACCGGCTGCCCGCTCGCCGGAGTCGCGGCCGACGAACTGATTGACTCGGCGCCCCTGGCTCGCGAGATTGCTCATTTGCTCAACGGGAACTCCGAATTCTTTAACCTGCCGCGCAAGTTCAAGATCTCCGTCACCGGCTGCCCGGACTGGTGCAGCGTTCCGGAGATCAACGATATTGGCCTCACGGCTGTAAAGCACGACGGCCAGGTCGGCTATTCCGTGCGCGTCGGCGGAGGTCTGTCGCGCGAGCCGCACATCGCCGTTCGCCTCGACGCGTTCGTTCTTCCACACCAGGCCGTCGCCGTGGCCCGCGCTATCACCGAAATCTTCCGCGACCAGCAGGGACTGCGCGAGAGCCGCGAACGCGCGCGCATGAAATATCTCTTCCTCAAAGAAGGTTGGACCGCGGAGAGTTTTCTCGCCGAACTCCAGTCCCGGCTCGACTTCACCCTCCTGCCTGGCGTCCCCGAGGACGTGCCCGACGACATCTTCCGCGACCACGTTGGAGTCACGCCGCAGCGCCAGTCCGGACTGAACTCCGTCGGCGCTTCCGTGCTGCGTGGACGCCTTAGCGGCGATCAGCTTGAAGCCGCCGCGGAGTTGGCTGAGCGCTTCGGCAGCGGCGCTTTGCGCACAACCGTATCGCAGAACCTGCTCTTCATCGATATTCCCAGTTCAAAGACCATCGAATTCATCCAGGAACTCGGGAATATTGGCCTGCGCGTCGAAGGCTCGTCCTTCTGGCGCGGCGCCATCGCCTGCACCGGCACGGAGTTCTGCAAGCTGGCTATTACCGAGACCAAGGGTTTCACGCGCTGGATCGTCGACGAACTCGAAGAACGGCTGCCTGGCTTCGATCAGCAGCTCAAGCTCAACGTGACCGGCTGCCCCAATGGCTGCGGCCAGCATTGGGTCGCCGACATCGGCATCGAAGGTAAAAAAATCAAACACGAGGGCAAGCTCACCGACGCGTACTACTTTTGCCTCGGCGGAGCTGTCGGCCAGCACGCAGCGGTTTCCCGGCCCGTCGGCTATCGCTGCCCCGCGCCGCTGGTGCCCGAAGCTATCGAGCGCCTGTTGCGCGAATACTTGGCCGACCGTGCAGCCGGTGAAAATCTGCGCGCCTGGTTCAGCCGCCACTCCGACGAAGAACTGCGCGCCCATCTGGCCGGTGAGGTCCTCGCCGCCGTTGAACGCGATGTGCCGACCGGCCCAGTCCCGCACGGCGTGGCAGATTGAGGGCCGACGCATGAGCATGCTTCCCATCTTCCTTAATCTCACCGGCCGCAACTGCCTCCTCGTCGGAGCGGGAAACATTGCGCTCGACAAGATCAGCGTCATGCTCAACACTGGCGTTCTCCTCCGCGTTATCGCTCCTGACGCGCTTCCGCAAATCCACCAACTCGCCGCCGAAAGCAAGCTGGAGTGGATCGCTCGCCGCTTCGAGCTCTCCGACCTCGATGGCAGCTTCCTCGTCATCGCCGCCACCGATTCTCCGCAAGTCAATGCGGCTGTCTATCAGGGGTGCGTGGAGAGAAACATTCTTTGCAACAGCGTCGACGACATTCCGAACTGCGATTTTTTCTTCGGCTCTATCGTCAGCCGCGGCAACCTGCAAATTGCCATCTCCACCAGCGGCGAAAGCCCTGCTCTCGCGCAGCGCCTGCGTCGCGAGATCGACGCGCAACTCCCCGCCGACCTAGGCGAGTGGCTTGAGAATCTTGGTCATCTTCGTCGCGAAGTTCTTGAAGCGCATCCGCGAGGCGAAGCCCGCAAGCTGCTTCTGCATCAACTGGCCCAGCGGGAGGTCTGCGAATCAACCTCATGCCCATCGCGCAAGATGGCGCGCGCACCGCTCAAAGATGAGCGCGGAACTGTTGCGCTGGTCGGAGCCGGTCCCGGCGATCCCGATCTGCTTACCGTCAAGGCCCTGCGTTTCATTCAGACCGCAGACGTCATCCTGCACGACGATCTCGTCCCCGACGCGATTCTTCAATTAGCCTCGCCCAGCGCGGAGATCCTCAATGTCGGCAAACGTTGTGGCTCGAAGACCATCACGCAGCAAGAAATCAAGGCGCTCATGATCGCGCATGCGCAGGCCCATCGCAGCGTCGTCCGCTTGAAGAGCGGCGACCCACTCATCTTTGGCCGCGCCGCCGAAGAGATCGCCGCACTCACGGAAGCCGGAGTCGCATTCCAGATCGTCCCCGGCATCACCGCCGCATCCGCCGCCGCCGCTGCTATCGGCCGCTCGCTCACCGATCGCGACTGCGCTTCGAACGTGACATTCTCCACCGGCCATCACGCGCAGTCTCACAATCATTCGCCGCTCCCTGAGATCGAAGACACCACACGCGTCGTCTACATGCCCGGCCGCGATCTTCGCTTGCTGGCTGCAGAATGGATGCAACAAGGCCTGCCGGCCGACTTTCCATGCGCCGTTATTTCACACGCCGCTCAACCTGGCCAGCAAGTTTCTTACACCACGCTCGCATCCCTTGGCGATCTCAAACCCGCCTCTGCGCCCAGCTTGCTCATCGCCGGCTGGACCGTCCGCAAAGCCGCAGGCAAAGACCAATCCCTCGCCATCGAGTCCAGCCCCGCCGTTGCCCGATCATCGCCTGTCTCCGCTAGTAAGTCATAACTCAATTCATAACTCGCAGGAGTTATCTCCAGCGGAAGATCTTGAGCGACACCGTAAACGGGATGACAAACCATGCGATCAATATTCCCACCTGTGCCATGGTGTGGCTGATATCTGTCCCTTGCAGCATGTTGCCGCGCATCGCCTCAATGGCCGCGGTCAACGGCAGGGCCCGCACAAACGGTTGAACAACGGCCGGAAAGCGCGTGGCCGAAAAGAAAATGCCGGAGAGAATCCACATCGGCAGCATGACCAGATTCATCAAGCCCGACACCGCTTCCATGGTCTTGGCGCGCGAGGAAACGAGCAGGCCTAACCCAGAAAACGCGAGCGATGTGAGCAGGCACAGCAACGCCAGTTCCCCCAGCGATCCGCGAAACGGCACGCCGAACACCACACGCGCAAAGCCGAGAAAAAACACAACCTCAATGATGAGCATGGCCAGTCTCGACAACAGAAACGAGGCCAGGTATTGCCACTTCTGCATCGGCGAAGCCACCAGCCGCTTGAGCAATTTCTTCTGCCGCGCGTCGACAATCGTAAAGCCCATGCCCCACATGGCGGAGCCCATCAGATTCATGCCCAGCAACCCAGGCACCACAAAGTCGATGTAGCGCGCACCCGTTTCATGCACCAGATCGTTGCTTGCCGTGACCGCATCATGCCGGCCCGCAGCGGCTTGAATGGCGCGGTCCGCAAGCAGACGCGCGGTTCGCGCGTCGGGATTCGTATCGTCGTATTTATAGGCCACGCCATCGGCCTTTTGAATGGCGAGCAGCAGAATTCTTCCCGTCGCCAGTTCATGCGTGCCCTCAGCCTCGTCCACCGTGTCGGCGGTCAAGCCTTTATCGGCGCGCAACGCCTGCGTCAGTTGCGTTGTCGTCGCGCCCACCTGCAACACATCCGCCGGCCGGTTGCGGAATGCAATGCCCAACCCTACGGCGAGCAGAATCGGAAAGAAAAAAATCCAGAAGATCGCCTCCGGCTCGCGCAAAAACAGTCGAAAACGCACCATGGTCAACTGATAAAGACTGCTGTATTGCAATTCACTCATCGCGAAGATTCCTTCCCGTCAGGCGCACAAACACATCCTCAAGCGTTGCCGAGTGCGTGCGAAACTCGCTCAGATGCAGCCCCTGCTCGGCCAACGCCGCGAAGATGCGCGGCACCGCGAGGTGCAGTTCGCTCACCGAAAGCTGGTGCAGCCCCGCATCCACGCGATGCGAATGCACGCCCGCAATCGCCGTAAGCTTCTCCACATCCACCACGCCGTGGCCGCCACCACCTTCTGCGCCACTCACGGCAAACTCAACAATGTCTTCCCCACCCACGGTCCCAATCAGTTGCTGCGGAGTGCCCAGAGCGATTACCTTGCCATGATCCATTATGGCTACGCGGTCGCAAAGGCGCTCGGCTTCGTCCATGTAATGCGTGGTCAAAATAATCGTTCGACCCGCCTGCTTGAGCTCGTCTACCAGGTCCCACAAGTGGCGACGCGCCTGCGGATCGAGCCCGGTGGTCGGCTCGTCGAGAAAGAGCAACTCCGGGTCGCCCACCAGCGCGCAAGCCATGGCCAGCCGCTGCTTCTGCCCGCCCGATAATCCGCCCACCCTTGATTTGCGCTTTTCCTCCAATTGGGCCGTGGCGATCGACTCGTCTACCGAAATCCCGCGTTTGAAGAAGCTGCGGAACAGGCGCAGCGTTTCTTCGACCGTCAGCTTTTCCGGGAACTGCGTCTCCTGCAATTGAATCCCGATCCGCTGCCGCAGTTCGGCGGATCCGCTGCTCCAGGTCAAACCCAGCAATTCGACGGTTCCCTCGTCTGGCGCGGTCAATCCCTCACAGATTTCAATGGTCGTTGTCTTGCCCGCGCCGTTCGGCCCTAGCAGCCCAAAGCACTCTCCGCGCGCCACCTCTAAATCCAGCCCGTCTACAGCCTGCACATCGACAAAGGCTTTGCGCACGCCGCGCAGCCGCAGCGACGGGCCGGCCGCTTGCGCCCCTGCATTCGCCTTCGCATTCACCACCCCGATACTCGCCGCCTGACTCATCTTCCTCGCCCTCAAACGGGGCCGCATCCCGCCCGTCTCCGACCCAGACTACCGTATTTTGCCTTGCGGCTTGTTAATAATCCCTTCACGGCCGCGGCCGTGACTGCGGTGTCACCTCCGCCTGCGCTCCCGGCCTTTCGAGCTTTCCCCCGCGCCGGCTTGCAGGTAAACTGGAATCATGGCGGAGATTCAGCGCAGAAAGACACCTACGGTCAAAATCGGCCATGTTCGTGTCGGCTGGGAAGTCCCGGTCGTCGTCCAGTCCATGACCAACACCGACACGGCCGATATCCCAGGCACCATTGAACAGGTCGCGGCCCTGGCCATGGCCGGCTCCGAAATCGTTCGCGTCACCGTGAACAACGAAGATGCTGCCGCCGCCGTCCCGTATATCGTCGAAGGCCT
>JBEKVS010000090.1:0-20722 GCA_049513795.1 Occallatibacter sp.
CGCTTCCAGTCCGTGTCCTGCTCTTTCAACAACGGCACCACATCGGGCCTGCGCCAGCGCCCCGGCTGATTCACGTTCCACGTCATCTCCACCATAACAATGTCGCCGAATTTACCAGACTGAATATACTCGGCCGCCTTTTGATAACTCGGCGTGCTGCGCCGCTGCGTGCCCACCTGCACAATCTTGCCCGTCTTCTTCACCGCGGCCAGAAACGCGCGTGCATCGGCCATGGTATGCGCTGTCGGCTTCTCGACATACGCATCCCGTCCGGCATTCACCGCTTCAACGCCGTGCAGCGCGTGCTGAAAATCCGCCGTCGCCACCAGCACAGCATCAATGTCATTGCGGGCGTATAACTCGTCGTTGTTGCGCACCGCTGCAATGGGATTTCCGCTTAGCTTCTGGATATAGGCCGAGCCTTCTTCGCGGCGCCGGTTCCACAAATCGGAAACCGCGACCAGTTCGAAGTTCATATCCTTCGCGTTTTCCTGGAACGCGGGGATCAACGAGCTTTTCATGCGGTCCCCGCAGCCGATGACGCCAACCCTCACGCGGTCATTGGCGCCGAGAATGCTGCCATAGCTCGAAGCACTGAATGAAGCCGCACCGGCAGCCACTGCCGCGCCGCTAAGCTTCAAAAATTCTCTGCGATCCTTGTTGATTTCCATGCCATCACCTCCGTGTGTCTGAGTCTCGGCTCAATGACTGTGTGCCAGCCGTTCCGCAATTGGCTCGCCACCCGCGCGCAATATTCCTGGGACGTTGAAGTGCTCCAGATAGTCGCGATTCGATGCCAACATGGGTAAATTCTCCAGGTGCAGCGATACCGCCGCGGGACTGACTGCGGCGGCGAAAAGGCACCAGACCGCCGCGTCCCCAGAGGCGTACACGTCCACATCGCCATGACCGGCGCGCGCATAGGCAATCGCTGTAAGAATGTCCTGCGCGCGAGCAGCATCGTCGGATACATTAAACGTCAAGAATTTTACCCCTCCTGCTATGGCATCAGCACGGTCTTCCTCGTCCGCATCGTCGGCTAACTTCGCCTTAGATGCCAATGCGACATCCCCATTTCGTGGCGCCCTCGCGGCTCCCGTTTGAAACACATCGAGCAGCAGAATTGGCCTTCCTTCTTTGCGCAGGTGATTTGCAAGCTCGCTTTCCAGCGCCGACGCTGAACCTTTCGCGTCCACCACGATGGCCATCCGCCCCGACCCCGGAATCCAAATGCCCGGCAGGCGATCGTTTCGCGAGACGCGGCCGAGCACGATCGATTGGCCATGGATGTCCGCAGCTAAGTTTTCGGGAATCTCAACCGCCAAAGTCTGTTTCAATCGCTCGCGCAAAAACGCCTCATCGTGAATCTGGCTGTTCTGCGCTTGCGCCGCATCTTCCCACGCATGAAACAGGCTCTCCAGGTTAGCCGCATCGGCGGGAAGCGTGCGATCTGAGAGCGCCAGCATATCCTGCAGCACGGGTACGGAGATGTCATGCTCGGTGAGTTCGCGGCTGTCGCTCAGCCCGGGATGAACCTTGGCGAAGAAGCGGTAAACAGCCTCGCGGCTCAGTTGATTGAAGTTGTGCACCTGGTCAATCTGCACGACATCCACCTGGTCGGCTTTTCCATAGAGAGCGTAGATTCTGCGGATCGCGGGGTACTCTTCTTTGGGAACGTTGCGCGTCCAGTCGCCCGTCGCCGAGACAACAAGCATCGGTTTCGGCGCAAAAAGAGCGGCAATCTCTACGTTGCTTGTATCGGTACGCAATCCGGGCGCGTTCTCGCACAGGTCGCCCCCCTGCATGATCGCCGACACCATATTTACCGGCGATGCAAACTGAACCCGATCGTCAACAGCGGCCAGCAGAAAAGCTTGTGTACCGCCCCCCGATGCACCTGCAATGCCCAAGTCCGTTGCATCAACATCATCAAGCGATGCAAGAAAGTCAAGCGCCCGGATCGAATCCCAAAGCTGCAGTCCCAGCGGGCCGAACGACCAAAGCCGCTGTTCCGCGCTGCCAAACCGATGGGGCAGCTGGATTGTGTCTGTATATCCAACCATGTCGTAAGCAAAAGCAACATATCCTTGCCGTGCGAGACTTATGCCGAAAGACGGGCCCGAATAGAGCGGCTGGTTCTCCAAACGCCCATAGGGCCAATGCCCGTGCGGATTGAGAACTCCCGGATGCTTGGCTTTGCCATTGCGCGGCCGGTAAAGATTGCCACCCAGATAAAACCCCGGCAGCGTCTCAATCAGCACCTTCTCAATGGTGTAATCCTTCTCCTCGATCTTCCCGAAGATCTGCGCGTGCAGCGGAGTCTTTTCCGGCATCGGTGACAGTCCCGCAGAAACCAGAATCTGGTTGCGCAGAAACGCCTTGCGTTCCTCCCACGTCCTGAGGTTGGTGAATTCCGGTAGCGGCAGATGCGTGTCTGTATTCCGAATATCGGTATTGCGCGCGTCTTCGGCCGGTGCATGCGCACTCGACTGCTGAGCCGCCAGCCGTGAACTTTCTGCCGCACCTACCGCCGTGATCCATGCGATCCAAATACTCGCTCGCATGAGCCCGCCGATAGCCTTGCGCGCATTCCCCATAGCAAATCCCAATCGAGTCGGTCCGATACACCGCAATATTTGCGTTGCTCATCCAGCGACCATAAGCCTAGCAGGAAGAAGGTGCATTCGCCCGCCCTGCTGGGAGCCTCTTACCGCTGCACCCGGCGCAAGACAACGGGAATGCCCGCAGGCAAGTTGGTAGAGGGCAGATTAAACGACGGATCCGATCCATCCGGCGGCGGACCAATCGCCGGACGCGGCCCCGCCGGCTCTTTAGGGATGCGCGATCTGAACCGGCTCAGATCGATTGCCCGCATGAGCTCAAGCTGGTCCCCTTTGAGAGTTCCTGAAAAGCTGCTGTTGCCGGCTTTGAAAGAAACAGTCTCCCCGTCGACTTTTCCCTCCTGGATAGGAATCGGCGCATCGCTTCCACCAAAGAAGCCGCCGCCCAGACCCTCTACGCTTCCCGTGACGGTGTTTCCATCCTGCCGAAGTGAATAGACGGTGTTGCTGTTGCCCACCAGGAACGCCATGAGGCCGACGGCCGCGCCGGCTCCCGGCGCCTGCCTCCAGAGGCCGGTAACGCCCGCACCCGTTGGCACCTGCCGCTCCCAGACGGCAACCTGGGGTCGGAGCTTTACCTCGTTCGCAGCAATCTTCACGCTGGCCGATGTCAGCCCAGGAGAACTTGCCTCCACGGTAATCTTCCCAGCCCTCTTGGTTGCCTGCGCAATGGCCATGCACAGCCCGGAAAAGGCCTTGCGCGATGTGCCTTTATCCGATTCCTGATCGGTAGGGTCGCCGTTGCCCACACCGATCAGTTTTCCCTCGCCTGCCACTTTGAACGTCACCAGGTTATCCGTGATCGGCACCGCTCTGCCCCGCGCGTCCTGCACTTCGACGGCAAAGAACGCCACGTCTTCACCATCCGCGGAAACCTCCTGGCGATCCGCGGTCATGACGAGCTTGGCCGCCGGGCCCGTCGTCTCGCGCCTCGTGCTCATCGCCGGCTTGCCGCCTTTCATGCCGCGTGCCTCAATAGTTCCCGGAGCATATTTCACAACCCACGCAACATGCGAATCCTTCTTCATATCTTTCGTGCCTAGGCTCTGGCCGTTAAGCAGCAACTCGACTTGATCCAGGTTTGAATAGACCCACACCGCGATCTCTTTCCCTTCCATCCCCGGCCAATTCCAGTGCGGAAACAGATGCAGCACCGGCTTGTCCGTCCACCACGATTGGTAATAGTAAAACGAATCCTTGGGAAAGCCGCAGGTATCGATGATCCCGTACTGCGAGCTGATATTAGGCCAGCCGTTGGGCGAGGGCTCGCCGCGGTAATCGAATCCTGTCCACACGAAGCCTCCGGAGCACCACGGCCGCGCATTGCAGAAGCTCCACCAGCCTTCGGCTGAAGCGCGTCCCGTGGTCGTATACGGATCGTAGGAACCCACATAGCCTTTGTCGTGGTCGGTAATGTAAATGCCGCGCGTGCCCACCGCGCTCACGGTTTCCGTGCCGATGACAGGCCGATCCGGATTGGCCTTGTGAAACTCTTCGGCCTGCGGGTCCATGTAGTTGTAGCCGACCACATCGCACACCGCTAGTCCGCCGGTTCCAATGGCCCCGGTAGGCGCAATCGACACCGGCCGCGAGCCGTCGAGCGTGGTTGCCAGCTCTTTCATCGCGGTCAGAATCAAGACTCCCTTGCTTCCGTTGGCCTGTCCTTCTTCATTCCCCATCGACCACATGAAGACGCTGGGCCGATTCCGGTCGCGCCGCACCAGGTTCGCAAACTGGCTCAGCCCTTCAGGATTCGAAGACATCATGCGCGTCTCATCGAACACCAGCATGCCCAGCTCGTCGCATGCGTCGAGCAACTCCGGCGTAGGAGGGTTGTGCGAAGTGCGCAGCGAGTTGCAGCCCATCTCCTGAAGTTTTCGTATGCGGTAATACTGCACCGCATCCGGCAGCGCGGCGCCCACCCCCGCGTGGTCCTGGTGATTGCATGTCCCTTTCAGCTTCACCGGCTTCTCGTTGAGAAAGAAACCCTTTTCCGCGTCGAACCGGATGGAGCGAATGCCGAATGGCGTGGCGTACCGATCAACAATCTCGCCCCCGGCCTTCACTTCCGTCACCAGCGTGTAGAGGTTTCTCTCTTCGAGTGACCAGAGCTGCGGCTGCTTGACCGCAATCTGCTGTTCGTAAGTCTGCTCTCCACCTTCCGCAATCGAAATCGCATCCGTGCCCGATTTCCCCACTTCTTTTCCCGACGGGTCGAGAATGGTTGACGTCACACGCGCACTGGCAGCCGCCTTGCTGTGGTTCTCCAACTCTGTCCTGATCGAGAGCGCCGCTTCGCCGCCGCGCACCTGCGCAGTGACAAACGTTCCCCATTTCCTCACGTGAACCGGGTTGGTCTTCACCAGCCACACGTGCCGGTAGATGCCCGCTCCCTCATAAAACCATCCGTCGCTCGAAGTGGCATCCACGCGAATCAGCACAACATTGGTTGTGCCCGGATTCGCAAAATCGGTCACGTCGAAGCTGAATGGATCGTAGCCGCCGCTGTGACGTCCGCAGTAAAAGCCATTGAAGATCACCATCGTCTCGCGGTACGAGCCGTCGAACTCCAGCGTGATCCGCTTCCCCGCGTCGGCAGCCGAGAGCTCGAACACGCGGCGATACCAGCCCACGCTCGTCGCCGGGTAAGTTCTTCCCAACGGGTAAAAGCCCTTGCTCTGCAGCCCAGGGTCATTCTGGAAGGGCAGCTCGACCGCCCAATCATGGGGAAGATCCACGCTGCGCCAGTCGCCATCGTCGAACGCGCTGCTCCCGGCGGGAAGAAAATTCCCCGTCTTCTGGAAGTTGCCCGTTCTGCCGCTGCCGAAGTCAAAATCCTTGGCTGGGTCGTTGGCATCGCCGAAGTGGAAGCGCCACCCAAAATCCAGCAACAGCCGCTCGCGGCCGCCGTCAATCGAGGCGTCGCGCCGGGCCGTCGAGGGCAATGGGCCGGGCGTCTCGGCCACCGACTGAATCGCAGCCTCCAGCGGATTGATTCCCTGGGCCGCAGCCACGGCCGGCGCCAGCAGGGTAGTCTTCAATAAATCGCGGCGTGATAACGTTTTCACATTCCCTCCAACTTGGAACCTGCGGCAGGCTCCGCACTGCAAAACTGAACAAACGCACTGTCTTCATGCGGATTCGCGAGACACGCCAGTATACTCCTCAGCCTGCAACCGTAAGTGCCGCGTTTGGGGCCGTGCAAGGTCACCCCGGCGGTTGATCGCGTCGACTTCAGCGATCTGGCTTCGCAGTATGCTTACTCCGCATTCACTCTAGCCAGTCGGATACGCCAAATCAACTCAACTTTGCCGGGTTCCTCACTTACCGATGACAAGGATCTGGAATGATCCCGGGATCATCGGCGGACGCGGACCGCGCATCCAGGCTGGGGCGCCAGCCGGTGGACCTCCCCCGGCCGAACCCGCCGCCGGCGGCGTTGAAGCCGATTCCGGTGACGGCGTGGCCGGCGTCGGCCCATACTCGGCCGTGATGCTGAGGATGTGGCTCGTCTTTGCGTCAAGCGTAAGAACCTTGGCCCGCGCCGGGGTCGGAACCGTTTGCTCAACTTTGAAGCTGGTTGGCGATTCCTCTTTGATTACCGTCAATGTGCCGTCGCCCTGCGAACTGAAAGCCTCCATCGTCTCCGGATTGAATGTGGCTCCGTCGCACCCGTTGCCAATGGGCAAGTCGGTGATGATGTGCCCATCCGTTGCCGACAGAATGACCATGTTTTTGTTGTCGCGGCAGGCGGCAAAAAGGATTTCGTTTTTCGCATCCAGCGCCAGGCCTGCGCACCCACCACCCTTGCTCGAAACGTCGAACTTGCCAACCATCTTCATGGTGTTGGCATCGATCACCGCGATCGCGGATTTGTCTTCAATATCGACATAGATCTTGCCGTGTCCATCGGTCGCGGCCTGCTCTGGCGCGCCCCCGATGTTGATCGTGCCGAGGATCGAACCGTCCTTATCGTCCAGCACGGTAATGTTCGGTTCCGTGTGGCTGAGGACGTAGAAGTGATGATTGAACGCATCGTTCAGGTAGCCGTCTGGATTGCCCTGCACATCGATCTTCTTCAGAATCGCGAAGGTCTTGGAATCGAACATTGTCACTGGCTTCGATGTCGCAAAGCCGTGGCCAGTCTGCGTGTCGACCGCACCGCCATGCGCGCTCAATCCCGGGATATCTCCCACCTGGGCGAGCGTATCGAGATTGAAAACGCCGATGTGCCCTGCAGGTCCAGACCTTGCGACGTATAAGTTGCGGCCATCCGGGTCCGCAGTCACATAGTCAAATCCCCCATCGCCACCGACGAGTTGAATCTTGATCACCTTGTACGGACCGCTGTCCTGGGCGCAGGCCAGAATCGTGGAAAATGAAAGCAGGACGGCGGCAGACGCGGCAACGACGGGCTTGCAGACCATGGCTTCTCCTGAAGCGAGTATGGAGCGATTGCGAAACCGGAGTGGTTGTCGGAACACACTCGGTCCGGCGCGTCTAGTGCGAGAATCCGCTTCGCGATTTCTCGCTTCCGAGCATACATCCTCGAACCTGAAGGCATCCTGAAGGCACCGTCGGGGAGCGATCGTTCGCCGCCGGCCGAGGGAACCAGGTCCCGGCGCTTGTTATGGAAGGACCGAAAACAGGTCGCGCAGATCGGTCGCTGTCGCAGCGCCGCCCAGCATGGGGCTCACCTTGAAGATCTCTTCCAGGGTTCGCAGCAGCGAGCTATGCGTGTAATAGATTTCGTTCTTGTAACCCCGCTTCACGCCTTCGCCAAGGGCCAGAAATGGGATGGGTCCGTCGCCGTTCTCCGCCTCATCCGCGGTGATGAAGACGACCACTTGGCCTGCTTTATATTGAGCGGAGTTCAAAATCGCGGGAAGATTGTCTTTCAGCCACGTGTCGATGTGGGCAATGGCATTTCCATCGCAAGGGTCGTGACCGTCCTGGCACATGTTCGGCGTGACGAAGTTATAGCGGCCGATGTTGCCGCTCTTCAGGTCGGCCGGCAGCTCAGAAAATGGCCGCGCATGCTGGATGCAATAGGGCGACGTCAGGCTTTCGCCGTTCGTCATATCCTCAAAAAAAATCTGGGGAAAGTGGCGGGGTTGATAGATTTCGTTGCCCTCCGGATCCACGGGACCCTCAGGCTCAAGCGGGCAAACTGTCCCGCTAATCGACTCCTCATAGGCGCGCCAGGGAATGCCGGCGTTCTGCAACAGTTCGCTCAGGTGAGCATGTGTGCTCTGGTGATACTCGCTCGGCAGCCCGTCGGCATGCACTCCGAAGTTCTGGCCCGCCTCCATCCACAGGTAGTTCGGCAGGCTGGGGTGATTCCCCGGCGGATTGAAATACTCTTTGGCGACGGCCGCCATGGGAACCAGCGTCTGGTTGATATAAGGAGCCTCGGAGCTCCCTGACACGCCGCCGGACCCGGACCAGTTATGGTTTTCCATTACGATCAGAAACACAATCGGCTGATCGGATTGAGCGTGGGCCGCGAGACTAGCCGTCGCCATGAGCAGGGCGACAGAGAGCCCATTCATCCTTGTTTTACGCTGGGAGAAAAATTTCATAAGATAAGCTCCTTGCTGCGCTCGTCCTGCGGTGCGATGTGCCAAGGCAAGGAAAAAAACAACTTCAATCTATGGAAAACAAATATCCCGCAAGGGATCTGAAATAGCCGTCACATGGAATGCTCCTAATCAATATACATGCCTTTTCGGGCCCAGGCACAGCCGATCGGCATGACAAAAGTCACCACGCTTTGCTGACGCGCCTCACTTCAGATTGCAAGCTGCTTCTCCCATACTCGATCTTGTCATCAGGACAACGCACAAGGAGCGAGTCATGAGCGCAGTTCTTGAATACAGCGAAATCTCCCCGTCGCCGATTCGAATCGGGCCTGCAGAAACAGTGGCCGCATTGAGTGGCGTCACCAAGCGCTATGGCAATGGCGTGGTCGCCCTCGACAATCTTTCCCTCAGCCTCCACCGCGGTGAAGTCGTCGCCCTGCTTGGCCCCAACGGCGCGGGCAAGTCCACAGCCGTCAAGCTGCTCATGGGACTGAGTTCGCCCACCGCCGGCGCGGTGCGTATCTTCGGCGCCGATCCGCGCAATAACACCGCGCGGCTGCGCACCGGCGTAATGCTGCAGGTGGGCCGGGCTCCCGAGATGCTTCGCGTCCGCGAGCATGTCGAACTCTTTCGCGGCTACTATCCCCGCCCCTTGCCGTACGCCGATATCATCCAGGCCGCCGGTCTTGAAGGCATCGAGTCCACCCTGTTCGGCCGTCTCTCTGGAGGACAGAAACAGCGCGTTCTGTTTGCGCTGGCGCTGGCCGGCGATCCCGACCTGATCTTTCTCGACGAACCCTCGGTGGGCATGGACATCAAAGCGCGCCGCGGCATGTGGACGCAGATTCGCTCGCTCGCTGCCCGCGGCAAGACCATTCTGCTTACCACGCACTACCTTGAAGAAGCCGATGCCCTCGCCCATCGCATCGTCGTCATCGACAAGGGCCGCGTGGTGTGCGAAGGCACGCCTGCGGAAGTCAAGTCGGCCGGCTCCGCAGTCGCGGGCTCGACAACCAGCCGCAGCGTCAAGATAATCCGTTGCGTTACCGCGCTTGCCGCGCCCACCCTCAAGGTCATGGCAGGTGTGACGAGCGTGGCGCAGGATGGTGCTGTAACGACAATCACCAGTGAAAAGCCGGAGTCCACGCTGCGTGAGCTACTCGCATCGGATCAGTCCCTGCACTCAATCGAGGTCCAAAGCCCGGCTCTTGAAGACGCCTTCCTCGCTCTCACTTCCAATCGCGAGTAGCCCCATTTGTTTCCGTACCCGTTTCTATAATCCCGGCCGAAGCCGTGTTTGAGATTGTCCGACGGCCAACCCGCACCAACGTTGAAAAAAGGAGCGCATCATGTCTACCGCGAGCCTCGCCCTCACCGCCGCCCCCAGCACCAACTCATTCAGTCGAACCCTGCGCATATTCCTGCGCGAAGCTCGCTACGAGTTCCTGCGCCTGTTGCGCACACGCAGCTTTTCCTTGTCCGTGATCGGCTTTCCTGTGGTTTTTTACCTCTTCTTCGGGCTCATGATGAACCGCGGAGAGCATATCGGCAACGTCTCCGTATCCAAATATCTGCTCAGCGGCTACTCCGTCTTCGGCATGGTCGGCGCCTCGCTCTTCGGTGTTGGCGTGGGCCTCTGCAGCGAACTCGCCGCGGGTTGGCTTGACCTCAAGCGCGCCAGTCCCATGCCGCCTATCGCCTATGTCCTGGCGAAGTGCTGCTCGGCCATGGTATTCGGCGTCATCATCGTTAGTATCCTTACGGCGATGGGCGTTTCCTTCGGCCATGTTTCGCTCAGCTTGCCGGAGTTCGTCCGCATGATCGCGTTCGCAGTCGTCGGCGCAATCCCCTTCGCCTGCATGGGAATCGCCCTGGCCCTCCTCGTACCGTTCAATTCTGCGCCAGGCATTGCCAACATGATTTACCTGCCCATGAGCTTTTGCGGCGGGCTATGGGTTCCCATCATGTTCCTGCCTCATTTCCTGCAGCGGATCGCCGTCCTTCTGCCCACTTACCATCTCGGGCAACTCGTGCTAGGCGCTTTGGGCTTCGCCAGCGCCGGGACAACTTCAAGCCACTGGTTCGGCCTTCTCGGCTTTACGCTGGTGGTGCTGGGCATCGCGTTGATAGCCTTCCGCCGCCTCGAACACAATTCCTAGCGTTCCTGATCTCATAAGGTCCTGAATTCCAGGAGCTTCAGGCTTACACTTGAGAAAGCCGCCATGCCGACCGCAGACATCTCGAGCAGGAAACCGAATCGATGGGCCTGGATGTGGCTGGCCTATACCGGGTTTCTCCTGATTCAGCCGATCATGGAGCCCAGCCGTAACGAATGGCTCGGCACCATCGCGGCGCTTGCCATCTTCTATGTCATCTTCATTGGTTTCTTCCGCATCTCCGATCCCGGCAAGGCCGTCTGCTATTCGGTCGTCAGCGCAATATTCGCGCTGGGCCTGATCTGTTTCCCCTGGAATCACGGCGCTTCGTCCTTCTTCATCTACGCCGCGGCCTTTCTTCCCTTCATGTTCGATTCTGTTCGCCGAGTCGTCTTGCTCATCCTCCTGGAATGCATGGTGATCTTCGCCGAGGGCTTTTTCTTCAGGAGCAGCACGTGGGGCCGGTTTCAAATCGACTGGCCCGACACGCTCATCGGAATCTTTCTCGTCATCGTCATTGGAGGCGGCAACATTTATTTTGCGGAACAGAAACGCGCGGATTGCAAACTGCGCGCCGCGATGGAAGAGAACGTATCTCTGGCCGCGGTTGCGGAGCGCGAACGCATCGCACGCGACCTGCATGATGTTCTGGGCCACACTCTCTCCGTCATCGTGCTCAAAGCCGAGCTCGCCGCCCGGCTCATCCCCCTCGATCCCACGCGTGCTACTGCCGAGATGTCCGATGTGGAGAAAACAGCCCGTGCCGCTCTCTCTGAGATTCGCGAAGCCATCGGCGGCTACCGCTCGCGGGGTCTCGCCGCCGAGATTGAAGCCGCGCGTCTTACTCTGGAAGCCGCCGGCGTGACCCTTGTAGCGGATGGCAGCCCGGTGCAGGGCGCCGCGCTCAGCCCGCAGGAAGAAACCGCGCTGTCCCTGGTTCTGCGCGAGGCCGTAACCAACATAGTTCGCCATGCGCGCGCCACTACCTGCAGTTTGCGCTTCGTCACCGAAGCAGGTCATCGCCGCCTGGTGGTTGAAGACGATGGTCAGCACGCCGTCGCCCGGGAAGGGAACGGCCTGCGCGGAATGCGCGAACGTGTCGAAGCCCTGGGCGGCCATTTCTCACTGGAGCGTGGCATCGCGCCCAGACGAGGCACGCGACTCGTTATCGATCTTCCGTTTACTGAGGCCGCGGTATCATGAGCGGCGCGGGCAAACCGCCAACCGCCATCCGCGTGCTTCTCGCTGAAGATCAGACCATGCTGCGCGGAGCCCTCGCCGCACTTCTCGATCTTGAGCAAGACATTTCAGTGATCGCCCAGGCCAACAACGGTCGTCAGGCCCTGAGAATGGCGCAGGAGCAAGCCCCCGACGTAGTTGTCACGGACATTGAAATGCCGGAGAAGACCGGCCTTGAATTTGCGGCGGATCTCAAACTCGCCAATTCGAAAGCCCGCGTCATCATCCTCACCACGTTCGCGCGCCCCGGCTATCTTCGCCGCGCTCTCGACGCAGGTGCTCGCGGTTACTTGTTGAAGGACCGCCCGGCGAGCGAACTTGCCGAGGCCATACGGCGCGTCCACGCCGGGCTCCGCGCCATCGATCCTGCGCTGGCCGCCGAAGCCTGGGGAGCCGACGATGACCCACTCTCCGATCGCCAGCGCCAGATTCTCAATCTAGCCGGCGAAGGCTGCTCGACAGCCGAAATCTCCGTGGAGCTTCACCTGTCTGAGGGCACCGTGCGCAATTATCTCTCCGAGATCATCGCCAAACTCGGGGCAGTGAATCGAACCGACGCCGCCCGTATCGCCCGTACACGTGGCTGGCTCTAGAGCATTTCTCCTAAGAGTGTGAAGTGTGGGTGCCCCACCCTCGCCGCGTCTTTGTTCTTGCGGCTAGGGTGGGATCGCTATACAGCAAAAGGAGAAATGTTTAGCCACTGCCTTGACCATCAATTGCTTTCCCGCTTGTTTCAACGCCCATAGCTCGCGATAGGCTGCGCTTGCGCAGCTCCAGACGCAGGCTGCGCCGGCGTGTTGTAGAGATAAACGTGGCGCAGATTCTTCATGGAACTGAGCGGCGCGACAGCCGCCTGAGTCACCTGCGTTCCGCTCAGATTCAGGTAACTCAATTGCGTAAGCGGAGCAAGCTTTGCGAGCCCATCGCCGCTGACGCGTGTCCATTCAAGATGCAGGGCGCGCAGATGGGTGAACTGCTTCAGTGTATCGAAGCTCGCATCGGTCACGGCCGTCCGCCCCATCTCCGCGTCGACAATATATGGCCCAAACTTCTGGAATCGTGCCAGCTGCGCATCGCCAAAATTCGCGGCGACATCCACGGTAAACAGAACCAGTCCATCTTCGGGCCTCGCCGAGACTTGCATCAGCTTTGCTCCCTGGCCTTTCTGCATCTGCAGGATCTCCGCCATCAGGGCGCTGTAGTTACCCACCGGCTGCAGTGGCAGCTCAGCACGTTCCTCGCGCGTCGAAACCCCATTCAAGCTCGTGGCCGTTGGGGATGCGCCCTGCTGAACCCATGCCTTGATCCACGCGATCTGCTCCGTTTGCAGCGGCGGCTTGCCCTCGGCCGGCATGAACTCCTTGTGGTCCGTGGGCAAGGTCACGCGCAGCAATAACAGGCTCTTCTCCGGCTGACCGGCAACAATCACCGGGCCATCTTTGCCGCCCTTCATCAGCGAATCATACGAGTCCATGCGCAGTCCGCCTTTGGCCTGGCTTTCACCGTGGCAGCCCACGCAGTTCGCGTCGAGAATCGGATTGATATGTTTGGAATAGAAAGAAGCAGCCACTGGAGACTGTTCATCAATACCCGCCCATCGCTTTAATCCGGCTGGCATGTATTGCGTCAGATAGTTGCTCCCATGTGTAAGTGAGCCGCCATGGTGCGCCGTCCACACCAGCGCGAGAAGTGTGCCTGTCAGCAGCGCGGGATACACGCGGGCCACAGTTCCCGACACCCATGCGGACCGTAATAACAGGCAAAGCATGGTTCCAATTGTCAGCACGATTCCGCCCGTCATGTGCCGCGATAGCGTTGCGCCGGTATTGCCACTGCCGTAGGCCAGCAGGAAGCCGAGAGTAAGTGCAAGCAGGCAACTAGCGAAGGCCAGCTTCAGGACAAATCCAGCAGCTTCACGTAGCGCCGGACGGGCCTTGCCCGCTAATTCAAGCAGGGGAACAAGCACCAGCAATCCAATGGGGAGATGCACGACCAGTGGATGAAAACGGCCGAGAAACTGCTGCCAATCCGCGTGCGGATGGCCATCCAGCTTGATTGCCCAAGGAAGCAGCAGAAGCGCGGCACTCAGTGCCAACGCGCCCAGCCACGCAACTCGCGGGGCGTTATCTTTGGGAAGCAAATTGACCGCGCGAGCGGCCACGCTGGTACGATTGTTCACGCCAAGAGACCTTGGACGACACTGGCCGGAGTTGGGCCAGTCAGTTTCTGCTCCAGCCCTTGAAACTTGTAAGTGAGCTTGTTGTGATCGATACCCAGGGTGTGAAGGATGGTCGCGTTGAAGTCGCGCACAGTTACCGGGTCTTTGACCACGTTGTAACTGTAATCATCGGTCTCGCCATAAGTGATACCGGTGCGCACACCACCACCCGTCATCCAGGTTGTATAACAGCGCGGATGGTGATCGCGGCCGTAGTTATCCTTCGAGAGTCCGCCCTGGCTATACACCGTTCGCCCAAACTCGCCAGCCCAGACAACCAGCGTGTCGTCGAGAAGGCCGCGCTGCTTGAGGTCTGTCACCAGCGCGTAACAGCCGCGGTCGGTCTCGCCGCAGATGATGGGTAAAATGCCGGTCACGTTGTCGTGCATATCCCATCCGCGTTTATACACCTGAGTGAATCTCACGCCGCGCTCGGCGAGGCGCCGGGCCATCAGGCAGTTATAAGCAAAGGTCCCCGGCTCCTTTGCATCCGGCCCGTAAAGATCCCAAGTCGACTTAGGCTCCTTGCTCAGGTCGGCTAACTCCGGCACCGAAGTCTGCATGCGATAAGCCATTTCATATTGAGCAATGCGCGCATTGGTTTCGGGATCGCCCAGTTCTTCATAAGTCTGGCGATTGATTTCGTTCACCGCATCGAGCATCTTGCGCCGGACTTCCCGATCGACCCCGTCGGGATCAGTCAAATAAAGCACCGGATCGCCCGAGGAACGCAGTCCAACTCCGGCATACTCCGAAGAAAGAAACCCGCTGCTCCACAAGCGCGACGAAACAGGCTGATTGTTCTCCTTGGTATTGAGCTTGGTCTGCAACACCATAAACGTGGGCAGATTGTCATTCATGCTGCCCAGACCATAAGCCAGCCACGAACCCAGGCAAGGTTTGCCGGCATTCATGTTTCCCGTATTCATCAGCATGATGGCCGGCTCGTGATTGATAGCCTCAGTGTTGGTCGACTTGATGATGGTGAGGTCATCGACCATGCGCGCCGTGTACGGCAGCAGCTCGCTCACATACGTTCCCGTCTCACCGTAACGCTTGAACGACCAATGCGACGGCGCTACGGGAAAGCGCGCCTGGCCAGTGGTCATGCCGGTTAACTGCTGCGCGCCGCGCACCGAGTCGGGCATGTCCTTGTCATAGAGTGCGGAAAGATTCGGCTTGTAATCCCACAGATCAACCTGCGACGGGCCGCCCGACATAAAGAGATAGATGGCCCGCTTGGCTTTGGGCGCAAAGTGCGGAAGCTTCAAGGCCTCGCCCGGTTGCTCGCCGTAAAGGCCATTGGCCGATGCATGCGTATCACCACGCAGCCGGCGGTCGCCGAGAAGGCTCGCCAATCCCGCCCATCCAAGCACCTTTCCCGTACGCCCGAGAAATTGCCGGCGGGTCTGCAACTCGGCCCACTCCCGCTTCAACTCTGCCGGAACAGCAAGATCCATCACGTTCGGCGCGTGCTCGGTATCAGTGCATAGTGGATGCTGCTTCATGTTTCTCCCTCAGCTACTTGGTCACCGTCTCATCCAGATTGAGCATTTCGCTGGCCACCATCGTCCATGCCGCCAGCTCAGGCGGCGGAATTGCCGCATCGGCCTTCTTCTCGCCAACGTCGATCAGCTTTGAAGCCGCCTTTGGATCCGCCGCATAATGCTGTTCCATCTGCGTCAGAGAATTCTCAAGCACTGTGGCCATATTCGGAGCAGGATCATGCGCCAGCAGAATTTCGCTCATCAGGTTGATGCGCTGCTCCGGCTGCTTTCCGCCTTCTTTGATTACGCGCTCGGCGAGCGCCCGCGCGGCCTCGACCCATTGCACATCGTTCATGGTGACCAGCGACTGCAGCGGCGTATCGGTGCGCTGACGGCGCGTGCACACCACGTCGCGCATCGGCGCATCGAAGGCATCCATATCCGGCATGATGCCCATGCGCTTCCAGTAGGTGTACATGCTGCGGCGATAAAGTGCGTCACCCTTCTGCTGCTCATACACCAGCGTATCGCTGCCGCCGATGCCGATCTGCTCCCACACGTTCGGCGGCTGATAGGGCTTCACGCTGGGCCCGCCGATCTTGTTCACCAACAGCCCCCCTGACTCAAGCGCCACATCGCGCAATGTCTCGCCATCCATGCGGAAGCGCGGACCATGCGCCAGCAGCAAATTCTTCGGGTCTTTTTGCAGCTGATCAGGCGTGGACTTGCCGCTCTGTCGATAAGCCGCCGACATCACCATCAGCTTGTACATGTGCTTGATGTTCCATCCGCTCTCGCGAAACTCGACGGCCAGCCAATCAAGCAGCTCGGGGTTGGACGGCCGCTGGCCCATGATGCCGAAGTCTTCCGTGGTTTCAACCAACCCGGCGCCGAAGAGTTCGCTCCACATCCGATTCACGGTTACGCGCGCGGTGAGCGGATTGTCGCTGCTCACCGTCCACTTTGCCAGCGCCAGCCGATTATGCGGCATGCCCGCGGGTAAAGAAGGTAAGTAATGCGGCGTGTTAGCCTCGACTCTCTCCGTGCGCGCCGTGTAGACGCCGCGCGTCAGAATATCCGCATAGGCAATCGACGGCTTCTCCCACGAGACCAGCGTCAGATCCCCGCCTTCCGAGAGCCTGGTGAGCTGCGCATTGAGTTGGGCAATCTGCGCTTCAATTGTCTTCGCTTCCTGATCGATGTTGGCGAAGTAGAATTCGTTCACCGCGTGCGACTCATCCTCATTCCATTGGTCCGCGGGTTTCGCAGTTACCTCGGCAACGTAATCTTCAAAGGGCAATCGCTTCGCTTCTTCAGCGGTGAGCGTGCGCCCATAGAGGCGAACATCCTGGTAGCGCGTCTCTCTCGCGGGATTCTGGTCAGGACTACGCCAACCCAGTTCCATCGGCGCGGCGGTGCGAATGGTCGACTGGGCGAGCGTGTCCGCTACGACCTTCGTCGCAACGGAAGCTCCATTCACATAGATTTTGACTCCCGATGCTTTCCCCGATCCATCGTACGTAAAGAAGATGTGCCTCCAGTGGCCATCAAGCGGCAAAGCATCTTCTGTGGAGACCTTGATCGCGACCAGCGGCGTTGTATCTTCCGGGGGCTTGGAAGCTGCGGGCTTTAACTCCTTCTTTTTTTCTTCCTTCTTCTTGGGAGCTTCCTTCTTGGGCTTCGGCTTGTTGGGTGCGAGGTCTTTGGCCGTCAAATCGGTCGGCGTGGGGAACTCGAAGACTTCCTTAATCGGCTTGGGCTTTGGCTCTGGAGTCTTTGCCTTTTCGTCCTTGTGGATGGCCAGATCTTTCGGCCCCTGGTTGACCAATTCCACGCTGACGATTCCTTTGGCAATCGAGAGTTCCCAGCCGCGATTGTGATTCGCCGCATCCATCTTCGCCAGCAGTGTGCCCGACTCGTTGTCATTCATCGAGTAGTTGGGCGCGGAGCGCATCATGAACCATCCGCCCGAAGAAAAGGCCTGATTCGCTTCATAGTCGCCCGTCTGTCCCAGCACGATATGCGTATTGGTGTCCATGCGGAAATCGGGCCACAGCCAGGTCGTTTCGCCCCATTGCGGCTTGAATTTGCCAATTGGAAAGCTGACCTGTTGCGCGTGCGGCGCGCTGTTCTTCAGCACATCGCCGCCGCCCTCATCCAGGCGCAAACGCAAAACCAGCTTGTCCGCCGAAACCGGTTGCGGCTGATTCTGACGCGACTGAAGCCATTTCCCAACCAGCGTTCGTTGCTCGAGCCGCCGGGTTCTCAGCCGCTCTCCAAGCTCGGTTCGTTCGGCCCACACGCGGTTATATTCCGCCTGATTCTGCGGCCTGGGAATGCGCGTCACAGGCGTCCATACCGGGCGGTCGTCGTTAAAGGGCTTCTCTTCAAGGTTGTTGAAGAACGCGCTCAGCGCGTAGAAGTCCTTCTGAGTTGTGGGGTAAACCGCGCAACCAACCGTGAGCCCCATGAACGCGGCCCCATAAGCCTCAGTCCGTTCCCGCGCAATGTTCACCCGCAGTTCTTCGGGGATGGTTCCGCCCTCGTTGCTACTCACGCCCAGGCGCACATAGCCGCTCGCAATCAATGGATCGAGATTCTTTGCCGGCAGCATGTCGCCGGCAATCTGCTCCATGGCAAATTGGTCGAAGGGCTTGTTGCTGTTGAACGCGCGAATCACATAGTCGCGATAAGGCCAGATGTCGCGGCTGTTGTCGTAGTGCAGTCCATACGTGTCGGCATAGCGCGCATAATCCATCCAATAGCGCGCGCGGGCCTCGCCGAAGGTCGGCCGCGCCAGCAAGCCATCGACCAGGCGTTCATAAGCCTGTGGCGAATTGTCCTTCTCAAACGCGCGCACCTCCGCGGGAGTCGGCAGCAAGCCGGTCAGGTCAAGCGTGACGCGCCGGATCAGCGTCGCCTTGTCGGCTTCGGGCGATGGATGCAGCCCCTCTTTCTTGAGACGCGCCAGAACGAACGCATCGATGGGCGTCCTGACCCACCCGTCATTGGCCGTAGCCGCGGGCAGAGCCGGTTTCGCGGGCTTCTCAAACGCCCAGTGCGGCCGATAAACGGCGCCCTCCTTGATCCATTCCCGCAACACGGCAATGTCCGCGTCCTTCATCGGCTTGGCTTCGCCCAGGGAGGTTTGCGGCATCAGGTGGTGCGGGTCTTTGGATTCGATCCGTTTGATCAGCTCGCTCTGCTCGGGGTGCCCGGGAACGATCGCATCGGGGTGCCCGGGGCGCTTGCGGAAAGCCGACTCTTCAAGGTCCAGACGCAGGCCGGCTTTGCGCATCTCCGGGTCCGGCCCATGGCAACTGAAACAGTTGCTGGCCAGGATCGGCTGCACATCCTGATTGAAGTCGAGCCGCTGCGCATGCTGCGCTTTGTCGTTGCTGGGCTGGGCCCTGCGACAGCCGGCGGTCATGGACAAGAGCGTGAACGCGAACCCTAACAGTGCGAAAGCAAACCCCAATCGGGCGAGAGCAAAACAAGTCGACAACCAGTAGCCGGGGTCAGCCCGCAGGCCTCGAACCACATTCTTCGCAATCCCGTAACTGGTTTGAATTGCAAGCAATGGGAACAACTCCTCTTCCCTGGCTGGTCCGACTGCGGTTGGCAATCGGCAGTCGGACCACGGGCATCATCATAGTGGAGACAAAACAGGAGATGCAAAGAGATTCGATGCGCTGGCCGCGTCTGGATCTGAAAACAGGCTGGACGGCCGACTGAGCCGCAATTGCGTTCCCATTCGACCAGCGAGTGCTTTGACATGCATTCGGGCCGCCGCTATGATTCGATCTCGTGAATCATGGTCCGTGGCGCATTGAGCTCATCGAAATATCCCATTCCCAATCCCCATCGCGGCCTCGCGCATGACCGCGGCGCACATAGCCGCTGGCGCGCGATTCTCCGTTGTGGTTGTGAACTACAACGGCGGAGCGATGTTGCAACAATGCCTTTGGTCTGCCCTTGAAGAGTGTGTTCCGCCTGCCCAGATCATTGTCGTTGATAACGGCAGCAAGGATGGCTCCATCGAGGCTCTGCTACGCGAAGTTCACGAAGTCCAAATCATTCGCAATTTATGTAATGCTGGATTTGCGAAGGCGGCCAATCAGGGAATCAGCGTGGCCAGCGGCGAATTCATTCTTCTGCTCAACAACGACGCGCAACTCGAGCCCGGCTGCCTGCAGGCTTTTGCCGATGGGTTCGATCGCCTGCCCAAGCTAGCCATTGCTGGCGGGCAGCTTCACTATCCCGGCGGTCGGCTGCAAAGCGCGTTCGCGCCTCTTCCCTCCCTGGCCGAGGAGGCGCTGCCGAGGCCCTTGCTCAAGTTGCTTTGGCCATCGCGCTTTCGCCGCAAAACGATCGATGACAATCCGGCTCCGGTTGAATGCGTCTTCGGCGCTTGCCTTTGTGTACGCGCGTCTGCATTGCCTCGATTGGGACTTTTGGACGAAGACTACTTCTTCTTCATGGAAGAGATTGAATGGTGCCAGCGAGCCCACCGTCTGGGCGCGGAAGTTTATTACCTTCCATCCGCGCGCGCATTGCATGGGCAGGGCCAGACAGCCAATCGGTTTCGCGGCCCGTCGCGGGTTGAGTACCAGCGCTCGAAGCTCACTTTCTTCAAAAAGACCCGCACGCCGGCGGAGTATTTAGCCGTCTCCTCAGTTCTAGTTCTGCGCGCCTTCATCAATGCTCTATTCAGCTCCCTTGCCTGTGTGGCGACTCTTTGCCTCAACCGCCGTCTGCGCGTGAGGGCCGCGACTTACTGGTATCTTCTCTGCTGGCACTCCCTGCTTCGGCCCGCAAGCTGGGGTCTGCCGGAAAAGTGCCCAACCCAGGCAGCGCCCTCCCAGCGGACCCCACCCGAACGAACCCAGGATGGCCGAAGCTGATGCCCGGCTCACCTGTCTCGTCATTGACCCCCGACCCCGAAAACCGGTACACTACTCTAGTTTGGCGATTCCTGCCTGTAGCTGTGGATCGGTCGTTCGCCCTCAATCCCGGGCTTGAGCGTACCCAGCCCATAGACCAGAAGTTTCCGCCCGAGCAATTTGATTCAGAAGCGCATCCGCCGCGGCGGTCGAGAGCGCTGGAGGGTTTATGTACGCGGTTATTCGGACTGGCGGTAAGCAATACCGGGTCGCTCCCGGCGATGTAGTGAAGATTGAAAGCGTAGTCTCTGACGCTGAAGACAAGACCGTCGAGTTCAGCGATGTGCTGGCGGTCTCCGGCGATGCCGGAACCGTGGCCAAGCCGGCAACGGCCAAGGTAACCGCCGAAGTGGTCAGCAACGGCCGCGGCGACAAGATACTGGTCTTTCACCTGAAACGCAAGAAGCAGTACAAGAAGCTGCAGGGACACCGGCAGAACTTTACCGAAGTGCGCATCAAGGCGATCGAAGCCGACG
>JBEKVS010000091.1:0-17736 GCA_049513795.1 Occallatibacter sp.
CAGGCTTTCCGCCACTGCTGTCGTGAAGGCAATGACATCGTGCTTGACCTCGGCCTCGATCTCCTGAATGCGCGCCACGGAAAAGCTGGCCTTTGTAGCAATCGCCTCAGCCGCTGCTGAAGGGATGACGCCATCTTCAGCCAGCACAGAACTCGCCGCCGACTCCACCTGCAGCCAGCAGCGATACTTATTCTCTTCAGTCCAGATGCGGCCCATCGCGGGCCGAGTGTAGCGTTCGATCAATTCAGAACTCCTGGGACGGGCCACACAAGCCCAACCAACTCATGAATCGGCAACAGTTGATTGTAAGGGGAGAATCTGCCTAGCTGCGAGGAACGCCCAAACGGAGATGCAGCTCCTCATAGAGCAATCCGCACCCTGGCTTGTAGGGTTGAAACCACTCCCCATCGATCACCAATTGCGGAACGGCCCGTTTGCCTACGCGCCGTACTACCTCAGCCGAGGCAGCCGGATTGGTGTCGACATTGATTTCGGTATAAGCAATGCCATGAGCATCGAGAAATTGTTTGGCCGCCCGGCAATCCCTGCACCAGACGGAGGTGTAAACCTTCACTTCCATGTCTTTATTTTACTTTGTTCTGCTTGTTTTCGCTGGCATCCATGCTGATAACATCGTTGCCAATGACCGCGGAACAAATCAAGGCGCTGCTGCATCTCGAGCCCCACCCCATTGAGGGCGGCTATTTCCGCCGAACCTATACGGCTTCAGAATCGATCGAAATGCCCCGGGGAACCCGTCTGATGGGTACTGCGATCTATTACCTGCTTGAGACAGGAACTTTTTCCGAAATGCACGTGCTCGGCTCCGACGAGATCTTCCATTTCTATCTCGGCGACCCCGTGGAGATGCTCCAGTTGCACCCGGATGGGTGCTCGAAGCTTCTAACTTTGGGCCCTGACCTGGATGCGGGTCAACATGTTCAGGTTATTGTTCCTGCCGGGGTATGGCAAGGCACTCGCCTCTGCGGCGATGGAAAAGTCGCGCTGCTGGGTTGCACGGTGACTCCCGGCTTTGACTTTGCCGACTATCGCAGTGCGAGTTATGCCGAGTTATGCGGCAAATGGCCGGCAGAGAAGGAAAGAATCAAGGCCCTAACTCGCAGCTAGGTTGCCCTGCGCTCGCGAAAGAAGTTACGCAGCAACGCGGCAGATTCTTCGGCGAGAATTCCCTGCTCCACCTGCATCTGGTGATTTAATTTTGGATGGTTGATCACCTCAAGCACTGAGCCCGCGGCGCCCGCCTTCGGATCGGGAGCGGCGAAAACCAGCCGGTCGAGCCGTGCGTGGATCATCGCCCCTGCGCACATGGCGCAAGGTTCCAGCGTTACATAGAGCGTGCAGCCGTTGAGGCGATAATTGCCGAGGGCCTGCGCCGCCGCACGCAGGGCCACGATTTCCGCGTGCGCCGTCGGGTCAACGTCGCGCAGGACGCGGTTCTGCCCTCGCGCAACAATCTCTCCATCGCGCAGAACCACGGCACCAATCGGGACTTCGCCAGCTAGCGCGGCCCACTCAGCCTCGGCAAACGCGGCGCCCATCGCCTCATCGTCTCGAATCATTGCAGCCTCGCCGGTTGCTGCTGCGTCATGCAGTGCAGCGTTCCCAGGCCCCACACCAGATCGACGCTATGAATTCCGATGACCTCGCGGCCGGGAAATACCTCGGACAAAATATTCAAGGCTAGGCGGTCGTTCGGATCGTTAAACGTCGGCACTAACAGCAGCCCATTGGCAATGTAGAAGTTTGCATAACTGGCCGGCAGGCGTTGGCCGCGGAAGATGACCGGTCTGGGCAGCGGCAGTTCCACCAGCGTGAACTGCTTTCCTTCGACTGTGCGGGCCGCCTTCAGGCGTTGTAGGTTCTCACGAAGAGGCCCATGGTTCGCATCGCCCGCGTCGGGTTCGATAGCCGTCACGATCGTCCCCGGCCCAACAAAGCGCGAGATATCGTCCACATGCCCATGAGTATCGTCGCCAGCCACGCCGCAGCCAAGCCAGATCACTTGATCGATGCCGAGAAAGTCATGAAACACCCGCTCAAGCTGGTTGCGGTTTACGCCAGGATTGCGTTGCTGCACCTCGCTCAGCAAGCACTCTTCGGTGGTGAGCAGAATCCCTGCGCCATTCGTGTCGATCGACCCGCCTTCCAGCACCAGCCTGTGCGCTCGATGATCTTCAATCTCAATGGATGGCTCCCAAGCAGGAACGTCAAGAAGCCGAGCGACTCGGTCCGGAACCTGGTCGTCAAGCTGCCAGTCGTCGTACTTGGCCCATGCATTGAAATGCCAGTTAGTCACCGCCACTTGGCCGTTACCGTCGCGCACAAAGATCGGCCCTGAGTCGCGCGTCCAAACACGGTTCGTCGGCCAGCAATGAAAGCTCACCTGGTCAAGATGTGCGCCGGCTCGGTCCAGAATGCCCAACGCTCGCTGTTCCGCCTTGGCGTCGTCGACGAGAATATGGACACGCTCGCGGGCTGAGAGCAGCCTCACGATCTCCGCATACACCCAGGGGATGGCCTGAAATTTCCCCGGCCAATCATCGGAGTTATGCGGCCATGCCAGCCAGGTGGCCTCGTGAGTCTCCCATTCCGCGGGCATGCGGTAGCCGAGTTGGAGTGGAGTCTTGTTCATCTTGCGTGATTTCAATCGGGCTCTTCAAGCATAGGTGCAGGGGCGCAGAAACAGAAGCGGGTCGTCCTTCGGCTGCGGTCGCCGCGGCGACCTCCGCTCAGAATGACATTGTGTTTGGAATTGAAAAAAGAGCCGCACGTAAACCTTGCAGGAGACAAGCATGATTACTTGGAGTCCCCATCTGCCGGCCAGGAGTTTACAGGATCCAGATATCGCTTGGTAATGGGCGCGTATGCGTCGATGCGCCGGTCGCGCAG
The DNA here is from genome assembly GCA_049513795.1 of Occallatibacter sp. GTDB lineage: Bacteria > Acidobacteriota > Terriglobia > Terriglobales > Acidobacteriaceae > Telmatobacter. Next base: position 2,911 of record JBEKVS010000091.1, read on the forward strand.
GAACGGCCAGTTACGGCGCGTCTCTTCGATGAGCCCAGTATCAATCTCGCCGAGCAGAATCTCCTCCGCATTGTGGGCGGCCTTGGCAATCACGCGTCCAAATGGATCGGCGAGAAAACTGCCGCCCCAGAACTCGAGGCCGGGCCCTGCGGCGCGATTCCCCAGAATGTCACCATGCTCAACTCCGACGCGGTTCACGCCTGCGACATACACCCCATTTGCGATGGCGTGGCCGCGCTGTACGGTCTGCCAGGCATCGTATTGCGCGGGGCCGAATTCCTCCTTTTCCGCGGGATGCCAGCCGATCGCGGTGGGATAAAACAAGACCTCCGCGCCCTGCAATGCGGTGAGCCGGGCGCCTTCTGGGTACCACTGATCCCAGCAGACTAAAGTCCCGACGCGCCCGTACGCGGTGTCGACAGCCTGAAAGCCAAGGTCTCCCGGCGCGAAGTAGAACTTCTCGTAGTAGAGAGGATCGTCGGGGATATGCATCTTGCGATAGACGCTTACGATCGCGCCATCGGCATTCAGGGTGACCGCGGTGTTGTGATAGAGGCCGGCGGCACGGCGCTCGAACAACGAAGCCACAATCGCTACACGCGCCTCGCGCGCAACCTCGGCCAGCTTCTGGGTCGAGGGTCCGGGGATCGGCTCGGCCAGCTCGAACAGCCGCACATCCTCACGCTGGCAAAAGTATTGCGCACGAAAGAGCTCCGGAAGGCAAACCACGTTGGCGCCCATCCGCGCGGCTTCGCGAACGTGCTTCACGGACGCGGCGAAGTTGGCTTCCGGATCCGGGCCCATGCGCATCTGGATCAGGCCCACGACGTATTTGCGCGCGCTCAATGAATCGAATTGCGGGGTCATTCCTTGTTCAACCCTCTCTGTTTTTCTTCAACCTCTTATGCCTAATTCTTCAATCTTTCATGGTCTTTTTCGGTCCACGCAGCAAGGCCAACTCCGCCTGGCGGAATTGGCCCGGATGACCTGGGGCACGCAACGCCCTACGCCTCGAGAATTAAAACCGCCGCCGCAATGGTGGTTGTCCAGAGGCCGCGCTTGTCGCCCACTGCCGACTGCGTTACGTTGCTGGTGCGGACAATCTTGTTGGAGATGCGGTAGATCTCCTTCTTCTCATCCCAACTGGTGTCCGGATCGAAGTCCACATCCAAGGTCGTGGCCAGCATCTCGGCGGCCAGTTCCTCGGCATATTCGCCCGCCTGCTCCTCGGTCTCGCCGAAGCTGTGGTGTTCGCTCAGGTAACCGTAGGTATCCTTGTCGGCGGGAATGGCCACGCCAATACTTGACACGATCAGGCGATGCGGCTCGCGCGTCGAATTTTCCGCGATCACCGAAAAGACCACTTCGCCGTGATCCAGATAAGTAAGTCCTTCCTTGCGCGGAATCACCTTGCACCGCGGCGGAAAGATGGAAGATACGCGCACCAGATTCTGCGAGGCGATGCCCGCGTCGCGCAGGGCCAGCTCAAACGAAGTCAGCCGCTCCTTGTGCTTGCCTACGCCCTTGGTGAAGAACAGCTTCTTCGGGACCATGCTTTTTCCCAATTCCTATGTACCCTCCGTGAGTCTTAAAAATGCAATTCCCATTCAACGTTCCCGCATGAGTCTATCGCATTTGGGCGGGTGGGAACAGGTCGCCGGCCAAGTTTCATGTGAGATTCACACCGGCGTCACGAAGGGCGGCAATTCTGGGCCGAACTCAATGCAGTTGTCTTTCGCGGACGGTGCAACCTTTTGCCGGATTCTGCGTTTAACTAGGACATGAAACACTTGCGTCCGATAATCACCGTCTTCTGCGCCGGGATTGCTTGCATCACAGCCCAGGCGCAAATGCCCCCAGGCCCTGATCCGGCCGCGACGCCGGCAATGGCTCAACCCAATCAGCCGCCATCCCCACCGGCTCCCGGCGCCCCCGCCGGCGTGTTGGATTTGAACTGGACTCCGCCCGCTTTCGCGCAGCTCAACAGCGAGGCATCCACGCGGTCGAGCTTCAACCTCGATCGCAATGCGCTAAGCATGGCCTCGGGACTGATTTCCAGTTCCGATGAGCAGACCAGGCAGATCATCGCCAAGCTGGACGGCGTCAGCGTCCATATTCTGCGCTTCGCCCCGGGCGGAATTCCCGACCAGCGGGATGTGGCCGACCTCCGCCAGGCATACCACCTGCGCGGCTGGAAGCACCTGGTTACCAATACCGCTTTTCTCCCCGCAAGCACAAACGCGAAGGATCCGTTGCACAACGGGACAACCGACCTGTGGCTGGAAATGGACGGCATGAACGTCCGCGGCGCAGTGGCTTTGGTTGAGAGCCCCAAGAGCCTGACGCTGATCACGCTGGCCGGCAACATCAGCCCGGTGGATTTGCTGCACCTGCGCGGCCACTTCGGCATTCCAAAATTCGATGGGGATCAGTTCAAAACCGCCAGCGACCGGTAAGCCGGCAGACGGCAGGTCTCACCTCGTTCCGACTTTACTTTGCTCCGACTCTACTTTGTCTCCTCAAGCAGATTGGCCTGGAGAAAGGCCACCGTCGCGTAAAACTGAAAGTCCCTGTTCGGCTTCTTGGCATAGCCGTGGCCTTCGTCCTTGGCCATCAGAAACCATACCGGCGTGTTCTGCGCTTCGAGCTTTTGCTTGAATTGAACACTTTCTGAATAAGGCACGCGCGGATCGTTGAACCCGACGATCATGAACATGGGTTTGGTCACGTTTTGCGACATGTTGGCCGGGGCCGTCTTCTCCATGAATTCGCGCATCGCCGGGTCGCGCTCGTCGCCATATTCCACGCGCCGCAAATCCCTCCTGTAGCCCGACGTATGCTCAAGAAACGTGCGGAGATTGGAGATGCCGACAATCTCCACCGTGCAGCGGATGCGCGCGTCATATTGCGTGGCCACGCTCAGCGTCATGAATCCGCCGTAGCTGCCGCCGGTCACCGCAACGCGGTCCTTGTCCAGCTCCGGCTGGGTCGCGATCCAATCCAGCAGCGAGCCGATATCGTGCACCGAATCCTGGCGCTTCATGCCGTTGTCGAGCAGCGTGTACCGCTTGCCGTAGCCGGTCGATCCGCGCACATTCGGCTCGATCATCGTAATGCCCATCTCCTCTGTGAAGTAGTTGAGCGCGCCGCGGAAGGTGGGGCGCGATTGGCCCTCCGGCCCGCCGTGGATATCGATCAGCACCGGCCGCTTGCCGGGGAAACGCGCATTCGCCGGATAGAGAAACCCTGAGATGGTCAGCCCGTCGGCCGCCTTCCAGTGAATCAGCTTCGGCGCCTGCATTGTCTTCAACGAGACTCCGCCTGTTTCGCTCGCCGTCCACCGCTCCAGCTTGCCCGTGTCGGCGTCGACTGAATACACATCGCCCGGCAGGCTGGGCGCGGTCATGCTGAAGGCCAGGTCGTGGCTCTCGCGCCTAAAATGCACGCTGCCCAGAACGCCCGACGGCAACTCCGGCGCAGGCAATTCGGCGCCGCTCGCCAGACGCACAAAGTGAAGCTTGCCAATTCCATCCTCATTGGTTGTGAAAGCCGCAAGTTGGCCATCGCTTGAAAGATCGAAATCCTCAACGTCCCAGGGGATGGCAGAGGTCAAACATGCGCCCAACTTCCCATCGAAGGAAAGCTGGCAGAGGCGATGAAACTCAGAGTCCTTGTCGGTGAGAACCAGCAGTCCTTTGCCATCCTTGGTAAAGCGAGGCGAAGCCCAGCTCACCTGCTCGCCGGCCGGCGTGATCGCGTGCTTCTCTCCACTGGACGCATCCACCAGATAAATCGTGCTGTCATTGATCGAACGCTCATCGACGGCCACGATTGATTTACCGTCGGGCGACCAATCGGCGACACCTAGACCGCCTCCCGCAGACGAAACCAGCATCCGGGCGGAAGTTGGATCGCGCGGGTCTTCGACCCACAGGTCGACATCGTTCCCGTTGCGCCGTGTGGAGGTATAGGCGATCGCGCCTCCGTCGGGACGAAACACCGGGGTCAGGTTGCGGCTTTTCCCATCCGTAATCAAAGTGATTGCACCCGTCGACTGGTCGAAGCGGTAAAACTGGAAAAATTCGTTCCCACCCACGTCTTTGGTGAGGAGCGCCCAGCTCGAATCGTGAGGAGGATAGATCGCATTGGCCACCCGATCGGGGAAAAACGTCAGTTGCGTCCGTGCGCCCATCGGCTGCAGAACCTGGTGCACTTGCGGAGTGGCGCCAAAGCGCGTGGAAATCAACATCGACCGTTGCCCGGGGGTCCAGTCCAGAAAACCCGCCGCGCGACTCTCCGTATAAGGCGCCGCCTTTTCCGCAAGCGCCAGGGGAATCGGCGGAATATGTTCCAGAACAAGGCTCGACGCCGGTTGGAAAGCTGCTTGCTCCTGGGAGAACAACTCACTCGGAACGACAGCGATTGCAGTAAGCGCGATAGCCAATAGAGAACGGTTCAAGGGCAACCTCCCGAGGGAAAACTTTGGATGTGTAAGCATCGTAGCAGCGACGAGGGATCCCATCCATCCATGCACGGTCCACTCATCGACTTTCGAGAGAGCCCCGCCCTCAACTCCAACCTGCGCTACCGGCACAAAATGTGCTGTGCGTTGCAGTGGACGGCTGCCGGCATTGCCTCGGCTAATTTCAAGGTGTTAGCCTCTTTCTTTGACCATGCAAGGAAAGGAATACCGGAAAGCCATGCCAACCTCTTACAACGGACTCGAATTACCCGCTGATGGGCAGCCCATTCAGTACAGCGACGGGAAGTTCGAAGTCCCCGATCATCCCATCATTCCTTTTATTGAAGGCGACGGCACCGGCCGCGACATTTGGAAAGCCTCGCAACGGGTCTTCGATGCGGCTGTCGAGAAGGCCTACGGCGGCAAGCGCGCCATCAAGTGGTTCGAGATTTTCGCCGGAGAAAAGGCATTTCGCCAGTTCTCGACCTGGCTGCCGGACGAGTCGGTGGCCGCCGCGCGCGACCTGCGCATCTCCATCAAGGGGCCGCTGACCACGCCCGTCGGCGGCGGAATTCGATCTTTGAATGTGGCTCTGCGCCAGCTTCTTGATCTCTATGCCTGCGTGCGGCCCGTCAAGTATTACCAGGGCGTGCCCAGCCCGGTGAAGCATCCCGAGCAGGTGGACATCGTGATCTTCCGCGAGAATACCGAGGACGTCTATTCCGGCATCGAGTTCAAGCAGGGATCTCCAGACGCAGCCCGCATCATCGACTTCATCAACAACGACCTGCTCAAGGGCGGCAAGAAGAAGATCCGCCCGGACTCTGGCGTCGGCATCAAGCCCATCTCCATTTTTGGGACCAAGCGGCTGGTAAGGTACGCAATCAAGAGCGCGCTTGAGACCGGCCGTAAGACCGTCACGCTGGTGCACAAGGGCAACATTCAGAAATTTACCGAGGGCGCATTCCGCGAGTGGGGCTACGAAGTTGCTGTCGAAGAGTTCCGCGACCATGTCGTCACCGAACGCGAGAGCTGGATTCTGGGCAACGTCGATGCGAATCCCGGAATCACGGTTGAAGAAAACGCCGCTCTCATTGAGCCGGGCCTTGAATTCGGCAACCAGGCCTTCCGCGACGAACTCTACGCCGAGATCAAGGGCGTGCTTGCCTCGATCGGCAAGACGCACGGCAACGGCGCGTGGAAGAAGAAGATCCTCATCAACGATCGCATCGCCGATTCCATCTTCCAGCAGATCATTATCCGCCCGTCGGACTACTCGATTCTCGCCACAACAAACCTCAACGGCGATTACATCTCCGACGCCGCAGCAGCGCAGGTGGGCGGGCTTGGTATCGCTCCCGGCGCCAACATCGGCGACGGCTACGCGGTCTTCGAGGCCACGCACGGCACAGCACCCAAATACGCCGACAAAGACGTCATCAACCCGGGATCGGTCATCCTCTCCGGCGTTATGCTGCTCGACTTCATCGGCTGGAAAGAAGCCGCCAAGCTGATCGAGACGGCGATGGAGAAGACCATCCAGCAGAAGTTCGTCACTTACGATTTCGAGCGGCAAACCGCCGGAGCAACGAAAGTGGGAACCAGCGAGTTTGCAACGCGAATCATTGGCAATATGTAGCAGCGGTCTTCAGCCGGTCCGCCATGGGAGCACGTGATGGCAATCGAAGTCGACGGTGTCTGTCCGTATTTCGAGGTCTATGACATACCGGCGTCTATCCACTTTTATCGCGACCTGCTTGGGTTCGAGATCGTGAACACATCCCCGGCCCTCGGCGGCAAAGACAAGTTTCACTGGTGCATGCTTCGGCTGGGGCCTGCGTACCTGATGTTGAACGACGTGTACGAATTCGACGACGAGCGGCCATCGCGCGAAGAGCACATGGCCCTTCGCAAGCATCGCGATGTCTGCCTGTTCTTTGGCTGCCCGGATGTCGATGGGGCGTATGCCGAACTGCTGGCGAAGGGCGTTGCGATCGACCGGCCGCCAAAGGTTGCGCACTATGGCATGAAGCAGCTTTACTTCAGCGACCCCGACGGTTTTGGGCTGTGCTTTCAATGGAAGGCGACCTGAATCGCCGCTCGATACAGTTACAAGACATGCCCGAGCAAAACAAAAGGAGCAACACATGAGAAAGAAAGTCAGCATTGTAGGCGCCGGCAACGTGGGCGCGACGGCCGCTCATTGGATCGCGGCCAAGGAACTGGCCGATGTGGTCCTGATCGATGTCGTTGAAGGCATCCCGCAAGGCAAGGCGCTCGACCTGCTCGAAGCCATGCCCATCGAGAAGCGCGACGTGAGCGTGATCGGCGCCAACGACTACGCCGCCACAGCCCACTCCGACATTGTGGTCATCACTGCCGGCATTCCGCGCAAGCCGGGCATGAGCCGCGATGACCTGCTGCACACCAACTTCAAAATCATGTCCGACGTGGTGCAGAAGGTTGTGGCGCAATCGCCCGAAGCCATCCTGATCATCGTGTCGAACCCGCTTGACGCCATGGCCCAGGCCGCTTATCGGCAGGCAGGCTTTAACCGCGAGCGCGTGATCGGCATGGCTGGGGTTCTGGACTCGGCCCGCTTCCGGACCTTCATTGCGGCGGAGCTGAATGTGTCCGTCGAGAACGTAACGGCATTCGTGCTTGGCGGACATGGCGACACCATGGTCCCGCTGGCCCGGTATTCCACCGTTGCCGGCATTCCCATTACCGAGCTCATTGCGCCCGATCGCCTCGAAGCTCTCATTCAGCGCACCCGCGACGGCGGCGCGGAGATCGTGAAGCACCTCAAAACCGGCAGCGCTTACTACGCGCCTTCGGCCGCGGCAACTGAAATGGTCGAAGCAATTCTCAAGGACAAGAAGAAGATCCTTCCCTGCGCAGCCTATCTGCAAGGCGAGTATGGCATCGACGGCTTCTACATTGGCGTGCCGTGCAAGCTTGGCGCCGCCGGACTCGAACAGATTATCGAGATCAAGCTGACAGCGGCGGAGGACGCGGCTCTCAAGAAGAGCGCCGAAGCCGTCAAGGAGCTCTGCGCAGTGATCGGCGTTTGAATTCTGCCTGGACCTGAAGACCAGATTTCTGGAACTGCGACATCCTCAGCCCGCGCGCCGCTCCGCAAAGCCTGAGGATGTGGCTTCGCCTGCACCACCCACCCCGCACCAGCCAGCAATTCCCGCGCAAGCCAGCCTGCACAAGCCAGACCGGACAGGCTAAGCCCGGAAGAATCCCGCTGCCAAGTCCAGCCTCCGTTACAGCTTGGACTCCACAGTGTAGACTTCTTGAATCGCACATGGAATCAAGTCTGTCTACCCGGGATGTGGCGCAATGACAACTGCCTTCATCAACCGCATTGCCACCGCGGTTCCTCCTCACGACGTCCACCATGCTTTTATCGACTTTGCCAAAAGCATGCTTCCCGAAGGCACCACGCGCAACCTGTTCAACCGCATGGCGCGCATGTCGGCCATCGAGCATCGCTACTCCTTCGTGCAGCCCGTCACCACCGACGATGGCACGTGGAAAGATGTGGAGCAGGTTTACGAGCCGGGAAACTTTCCCGTCACCGCGCGGCGCATGAAGTTCTTCGAGTCCTTTGCCCCGCAGCTGGCGCATAATGCTCTAGATAACCTCGGCGTCAGCGAGCAGGAGCGCGCCACCATCACCCACGTCGTGGTCACCTCCTGCACCGGGCTCTATGCGCCAGGTCTGGACTTCGAGATCGTCAAGCATCTCGGCCTCAACCCGTCTGTGGAACGCACCATGATCGGCTTCATGGGCTGTTACGCGGCCATCAATGCTCTCAAGTCCGCGCATCACATTGTCCGTTCCGAGCCTGACGCACGGGTTCTTCTTCTCAACCTGGAACTCTGCTCGCTCCATTTTCAGGAGACCAACAACCTGGAGCAGGTGCTCTCATTCCTGGTTTTTGCCGACGGCTCTGCCGCTTCGCTGGTCAGCGCTCAACCCGAAGGCCTGGCCATCGACAGCTTCCTGGCCGTCAATATTCCGGACACCAGCCACCTGATCACCTGGCGCATCGGCGAACTGGGCTTCGATATGCATCTCTCCGGGCAGGTTCCGGGCGAAATCGGCAACGCGCTCAAGCAGATCGGCAGCGAGGTCACGCGCGGCGCAGATCCGCTGGCCATCGACCTGTGGGCCGTTCACCCTGGCGGCAAATCCATCCTCGACTCGGTCGAAAAGGGCCTTTCCCTCCCCGCCGACGCTCTTTCTTCTTCGCGCAGCGTCCTGGCGCGATTCGGCAACATGTCCTCAGCTACGGTAATGTTCGTCATGCACGACCTCATGCAGCAGGCACAAAAAGGACAGACGGGCTGCGCCATGTCATTCGGGCCCGGCCTGACGGCGGAAACCATGCTCTTTCATGCCGCATAGGGCCTTGGCCGGATTACCCCGCTGGTAACTTGCCAACCCCCTGCAGTTGGGTTTCTCCTTTAGGATTAAGAGTTCGGACGGTTCTAGCGTTGAGGTGGAACCATTGGAGAGCGTTTCCTGGACGGCTGGCTTTCGCCATCGCGCGCAGCTGACTGAGCTCATGGACGAGCCCTGCAGCCGCGAAGTGCTGCGCGCCTGCCTGCGCGATATCGCCCGCACCAACCGCCTCACCTTCGCTTATCGCCCCCTGCTTCGCTGGCTGAATCGAATCGTGAATTCGCTTCCGCCGCTGGCAGCGCCGTTGCGCATTCTCGACGTAGGCTGCGGCTACGGCGATGGGCTGCGGCGTGTCGAACGATGGGCTAAGTCGAGGCGAATTCCCGTTGAGCTGACAGGCCTAGATCTGAACCCCGACACCATCTCCATCGCCGCCGAAGCCACTCCCACCTCGAGCAATATCGAGTGGGTCACGGCAGACGTGCTCACCTATGCGCCTCCGCGCCCGCACCACCTCGTCATCAGTTCCCTCTTCACCCACCATCTGACCGAGGAACAGATCGTCGAATTCTTGAAGTGGATGGAAACCCATGCCCGGCTGGGCTGGTTCATCAGCGATCTTTCCCGGGCTCCAATTCCTTATTATGTGTTTCTCAGCTTCGCAAAGCTGGCCCGCCTGCATCATTTTGTGCAGAATGACGGCCCGGTTTCGATCGCGCGTTCCTTCGTTCCGCCAGAGTGGCAGACCATGTGCGCCGCGGCCGGCCTGGATAATGGCAGCGTCGATATCCAAGTCTTCAAGCCGGCCCGGCTTTGCGTGGCACGGAGAAAGCCGTAGTGAGCCCGCCAGCTCGAACCACGGCTCACCTGATCGTCGGCGGGGGTCTCGCGGGCGCCATGGCCGGCCTTCGACTGGCTGCCGCCGGGCGCGAAGTGACGATACTGGAGCGCGAGCGCTCCGCCCATCACAAGGTTTGTGGCGAGTTTCTCAGCCGCGAGGCCGTTGATTATCTTCACGAGGCCGGCGTCAATCCCCTCAGCCTGGGAGCGAAAGCGATTCGCTTTGTCCGTCTCGCATCGCGGCAGAAATTGGTCCAGGCCGCGCTGCCTTTCACGGCCCTGTCGCTCTCTCGCTGCGTGCTCGACGAAGCCCTGCTGGCGCGCGCGGCACAGGCCGGATGCAACGTCGAGCGCGGCGCGTTCGTGGAGAGCATGAAACACGAGGACGGCGGATGGCTCGCGCGATTGCGCGGGGGTGATTCCTGGTTTGCACCAAACGCATTTCTAGCCAACGGCAAGCACGACCTGCGCGGAATGGAGCGCAATCCCGGTAAGCATGGCGACCTGGTCGGATTCAAACTCCACTGGCGGTTGGCGGCGGATCAGACTGAAGCGCTGCGGGAATGCATGGAGCTGTATCTGTTCCCCGGCGGCTATGGCGGAATCTCCATAGTGGAGGGCGACGCGGCTAATCTTTGCCTTGTGGTCCGCCGCGCCGCGCTTCGCAAGCGGGGCGGATGGAACGAATTGCTGGCCGCGATTCAGAACGAAAACCCGCACATTGCTCGACGGCTCAGGGGCGCGTCGCAAATGTGGGAACGGCCGCTGGCTGTCTCGTCCATCCCTTACGGCCATCTTGCCGGCCAACCAGATGGAGAATATGCAGGGTTGGGACTTTGGCAGGTGGGTGATCAGGCGGCCTGTATTCCCTCTTTCACCGGAGACGGCATGTCCATCGCACTGCACAGCGGTGCTTTGGCGGCACAGATGGCAATTGCCGGCGAGAGCGCCGACCGGTATCACCGGGTGCTCCAGGCCCATCTAAGTCGTTCCATGGGCCTGGCGACTTTTTTCTCCCGAACCATAGTGAGCGGCGCCGGACGCATGCTGGCTCCTGTTGCCCTGTCGTTGTTTCCCCACGCAATGAACTGGATTGCCGCTTCGACCAGAATCCCTGATCGCGCCCTGGATCACACCCGCAGCCTGGCGCAGCCCGCGCAGCGGTCCGTCTTCCCCTAAAGCTTTTCGCTTCTGGAAGCGGTCATCGCTTCAAGAAGCCGATCACCTTGGGCGCGATCTGAGCCGCGCATTGGCCCGGCGCAAGGTGTCCGCAACCGGGGATAACGTCCAGCTCTGCCTGTGGAATCATCCTCTGCATCTTCTCTCCCTGGCTGAGGGGTGTGATCTTGTCGTCCGCGCCCCATAGAAGCAACACTGGCATCTTCAACTGCGGCAGCAGCTTGTCGGTCGCGTCCTGCCCGGTCAGCATGGTGTCGAGCGCGCGATGGATAATCCAGGCGCGATGATCGGATACGCGCAGAATATCCTGCGCCACAAACAAGGGCACCTTCGGCGGGTGCGGCATGAGCAGATCGTCCAGCCGGTCCAACTCAGCCGGCGAATTGGGTGTGAACAGCCGGAGGTCCCACTTGGGAAGCTCATAGAGACCGGCCGAATCGAACAGCAACAATCGCCTCACACGTTCTGGACGGTCCGCGGCCACATGTTGCACGATGGCTCCGCCCATCGACCAGCCGCCCAAGTCCACCTGGCCGAGGCCGAGCGCATCCAGGAAGCCCACCACGATGGCTGTCTCGTCATGCACGGAATAGGAAAAACCTCGCGGCTTCTGGCTGCGGCCATACCCAACCAGATCGGGCAGATACACGCGAAATCCGGCGTGGGCAAGAAACGGAGCCAGATCGCGCCAATCCTCCGCGCGTCCGCCCAGCCCGTGCACCAGCACCACCACCGGGCCATCCGCGGGCCCCTCGACCTCATAGTGCACGCGGTACCCGGCAACTGTTACTTGGCGGTTCGCGACCCCGGTAAGAGTGTCTCGCACATACATTGACTCGTTAAAGTAGGAAACCGGGTGCCGCCAGAATCCCACCCCCGCCACCGCCAAGATCAAGACAGCAACCAACAGAATCTTCTTGCCCAATCTCAACAACCCTCCTGCTTTTGCCGAATGGCGCGCGCCATTTGCCAGCCCGCCTCGATCACCCGCACGGTGATCGGATCGAGCTTCAATGCGCTGTGGCTGTTCCATTCGGCCCGCTGCACCCAGCGCACGGCTTCTGCGTCCGAGGCGGCCTTCAATTCCCCACCCACAACGCGGCACAGATAGTCCGCAATCACATAATGGTAACGGATGCGGTTTCCGTCGCGATGGATGCGGTCAAGCAATTCGATCAGTTCCACCGGCTCGACGGTCAGGCCAGTCTCTTCAAACGCTTCGCGCGCCACGCCGGCGGTGAGCGACTCTCCAACTTCCAAAAGGCCGCCGGGCAGCGACCACTCGCCCTTCGACGGCTCGCGCCCGCGCCGCACCAGCAGCACCCGGCCCGCATCGACCACCACGGCGCCCACTCCCACCAGCGGCGCTTCAGGAAACTCTCGCTGCATCTTGCCAACTCCGCGACCGGACTGTTTCTACCATACGTGCCGCGCTGTCCCAAAGCGCAACTGACATGTTGAGATGGTTTCAATCAAGGTTCGGATCTGCACCTTTTCCTCCGCGATATCATCGAAGAGAAGAGAGACAGCAAATGGCGGAGTTTAGTCTGCGGATCGATAACATGCATTGCGGATCATGCATTCGCCGTGTCAGCCAGGCATTGGCTTCGACAGGCGCAATGGAAGTCAAAGAGGTCCGCGTTGGCGCGGCGCGCCTGAGTTCCGCGCGAGACCCCGCTCCGGTCGATCTGGCCGTGGCTGCTCTAGCCAAGGCCGGCTACCCGGCGCATCTGGAGCAATAGGTGCCTGATCAGCGGACGCGCGGTAATCATTTGCCCGGTAACCAATTGAAGGAGCCAGGCACAGAATCGATTACACTCCCGGTCATTGGCATGACCTGCGCCTCATGCCAGCATCATGTTGAATCCGCATTGAATTCGACTGCGGGCGTGCAATCCGCGCACGTCGACCTGATGGCTAATCGGGCCAGTGTCGTTTATGATCCCTCGCGCACTACTCCGGAAAATCTGATTGACGCCGTTCGCGCAGCCGGATACGACGCCGTTCTTCCCAGAAGCGACGGAAGCCAGTCGCAAGCATCCGCAAACGACGCGCTCTCGGCACAGGCATCCCGCAAGGCCTGGGTGACACTCGCGGCTGGCGCAGCAGCCATGTTGTTGTCGATGCCGCTCGGCGCGGAGATGGGACCGCTGGATCATTTCCTGATGCGTTTGGTTCCCTTGCTCTACGCATTGCCCGCGGACGCGCTGCGCTGGTCATTGCTCGCTCTGACTGCCGCCGTGGTGGTTTGGGCTGGGTCCGGTATTTACATCAATGCCTGGCGCGCGCTGCGCCACGGTTCCACCAACATGAACACGCTGGTGAGCCTGGGAACTGGGGTGGCCTTCCTCTGGTCGGCCTACGCTACCGTCTCTCCCGGTCCGGGACGGCCCGTCTACTTCGACGCGGTGCTGCTGATAATCGGCTTCCTGCTGCTGGGCAAGGCTCTGGAAGTTCGCGCCAAGCAGCGCGCCCTCGGCGCCATTGATTCCCTCGCGCACTTGCAGCCAGTCACGGCGCGCCGAGTTCTCGAAGGCATTCAAGCCATGGTTCCCCTGGATGAAATCGAACCCGGTGACAGCGTGCTCGTTCTGCCCGGCGAGCGCTTTCCGGTGGATGCCGTGATTCTCGAAGGCCGCACCTCGGTCGACGAATCCATGCTGACCGGTGAGCCAACACCTCAGCCGCGCGAGCCCGGCAGCCGCGTGCTGGCCGGTTCACTCAACTACGACGGCGCTGTGACCTGTCGCGCCGAGTCACTCGGCGAGGCCACGGTGCTGGCGCAGATCGCACGAATGGCGGCGCAAGCGCAGAGTTCGCGCGCACCCATGGAACGGCTGGCCGACCGAGCCAGCTCCATCTTTGTTCCTGTCGTGCTTGGGCTTGCGGCTCTTACATTTGCGGCCTGGCTCATCGCCGCCCACTCGCTCGCTCTGGCCATGGCCAACACCGTCGCGGTTCTGGTGATCGCCTGCCCTTGCGCCATGGGGCTGGCCGTGCCCGCCGCCTTGACCGTAGCTGTTGGCCGCGGCGCCCAGCTCGGGATTCTGTTCAAAGGCGGCGAGGCACTGGAGCGGCTTTCCCACCTCGATGCGGTTGTGCTGGATAAGACCGGCACACTGACCGAAGGGCATCCTGTGCTGGCCAGCGTTCACTCTGTCGGCTCGTGGACAAGTGAAAACCTGCTCCGCATCGCCGCGGCTGCCGAGGAGCAATCGAATCATCCCCTGGCGCACGCCGTCGTTGACCACGCGCGTTCACTCGGGCTAACTTGGCAGCAGGCTCGGGACCTGCAGGTTTACCCCGGCCGGGGGCTTTCCGCCACCATCGAAGGCCAGGAGTGCCTTCTCGGCAACGAAAGGCTCTTCAACGAGTTTTCCATCCCACTGCCCAGCCAAGTCCAAGCACCCGCAAACGGAGTGACCCGCATGTGGCTGGCCCTGGACAACGTCCCGGCGGGCTACTTTGATGCGCGCGACGCCCTCCGTCCCGATGCCGCCAAGGCAATCGCTGCGCTGCGCCGCATCGCTTCGGGCAAGTCTCCCCTGCGTATCCTCATGCTCACCGGCGACACTGCCGAAGCCGCTGCACCCATAGCGGGCCAGGCCGGAATCACCGAAGTTGAAGCCGGCCTCGACCCTGCCGGCAAGCTGGCGCGCATCCGGGAATTGCAACAGAGCGGCTTGCGCGTGGCCATGGTCGGGGACGGCATCAACGACGCGGCCGCTTTGGCTCAGGCCGACGCCGGAATTGCCATGGGCTCTGGAACCGATCTGGCCCAGGAAGCCGGAGACGTCCTGCTGCTGCGCGCCCAACCCTCCGCCATCCCCGACGCGCTCAACCTGGCCCGCGCCGCCCTGCGCATCATGCGGCAAAATCTGGGCTGGGCCGCGGCCTACAACCTGCTCGGAATTCCGTTGGCTGCGGGG
>JBEKVS010000092.1:0-17723 GCA_049513795.1 Occallatibacter sp.
ACTTCGAACTGCGGTTTGAGTCGTTCAACACCTTCAATCATGCAGAAGGCAACGGCATCAACACCACCTACAATCCGCAGAACGCAACCGGCGGTCTGTTCAGCACGGTGCTGAACACGGGCGATACCTTCGGCCAGATCACCAGTGCGTGGGATGCCCGCGTACTCGAACTGGGCGGCAAGTTCGTTTTCTAACTCAACCCTCAACCTGGGCGCGGCGGGCTATTCCCGTCGCGCCTTGATTTTCACGCGGGATTCTTAAAGTGATCCTTCAGCATACGTCCCCGATCAGCTCAACACGCGAGACTTCAGAAGAGTCGACAAGACTGGACGTTATCCAGACTGTCAAGATTGAAGCAGAACGTTGGAGGATCTTTTCGGCTCTCTCGATCCCTGAATATATGGAAGCATGGCTGATGGTTCCTGAAGGGGCTAGGATCGATTTTTGCCACGATTTGAGTTCAGAGAATAGGTTCTGCATCAAATTGAAATGTTCCGAAGCAAACAGAAGAATCTTTGGCTCGAGACTCCAAACCAAATCTGACAGGATTACGTTTCTTTGGAGGACCGTCGAGACAGAATCAGTGTTCACATCGATGGTGGACATCTCGCTTAGAGACGGGCCACGCCGGTGTACTCTTCGACTAAGGCATAGCGCCCTTCGCAGCTGGGATGAAAATCAGTTGTACACCACAATGTGGCGCCAGTCGCTAATGAACTTGAACAACCTGATGCTGGCCATTTCAGCGCCGTTACGAGTTCGCGGCAAGATATTGAAAAGGGAAAGACCAATTTGAGTACAGCGTTCAAATTGCGTTCGGCTCGGTGTTGCCGGGGACAGGCGGGTGGAGGAGTGGTTTGATTGGTGAGCGTAGACCCGCTTGTCGCTTTTTGGACTGAAGGGTGAGGCTCTCTTTCGGTTTCGGCTTTCACACGCTTATTTTTTCGGGCGTGACTCCGGCGGCACCATCCCGGCCACGCGGTAATAGACCACAAGCTGTCCATAGTGCTCGCCGGAATGCTCGATAAAGCCCCAGGCGAGGTCGGAAAATCGGTCCTGCTGGTTGGTGAATGGATCGATGCATAGGTCGCTCATCCCGCGATCGCCTTTGCTTTTGATCAGCGCCGCGCCTTCGGCAAACGACTTTTTGACGTATTCGACCACCGCCGCTTTGGTCGCGTAGTCAGATCGCTTCACGTCACCGGTTGGCGGCTTTATGCCTTTGGCCAAGTTATTGACGAAGTAGTTCACATTCACGGCCGCATGTAAAAGCTGTTCGGCAAACGACCGCTCGGCGGGATTCGGCTTGAAGTCGTATTTGTCCTCGGGAAATTCCTCCGCCAGCGCAATCAGTTTTCGGCCAATGTCGTTCCAGCTGTTAAGCAACACTTTGGATGGGCTCTCCGCGGGTTTCGGTGGAGCGGCCGGCTTTGGCGTGGCCTGGGCGTGAGTAAAAAGCGCAGCCACCAGCACCAGAGGAAGACCGTTGGCAATCCTTCTCATGGGACCATCTCCTTCGCAATTACGCCTGACGATCTTCTTGAATAGCATTTTAGCCAAGTGGTGAACTGGCACTCCGCGGCCTGGCGCACGAAACCCTCGGTTCATAGCATTTCTCAATCGCCAAGCAGATTAGGTCCGGCTCATCAAATTCGTCGAGCTAAACTCTGCATACACTTCGAACTCGATGTAAATCGCCGCAACGAAGTTATACAACGCGGCAACCAAGCTTGAACGAGCGTTTCGCGTTCAATCATGTCCCAGAAGCAACTCCGCCCATGCTGCTTTGGGAATTATGTCGGTGCTTTCCAATATTTGAAATTAAGGAGAATTGACGATGACAAGGATCGTAGTATCTCGCAGGCGCCTGATCGAAGCAGGGGCGTGCGCACTCACTGGAGCGGTGAGCTTAACCGGTTTGGCAAGTGCCAGCGCATTGGGAGAGCAGGACTCAACGAACGAGGACATCATCCGTAAGTGGTACGCGGCATGGGTAAATAAGGACCTGGGCACGTTCAATATGCTGCTCGCCGACAACTTCACCTTTTCGAGCGCGGCTGGCGACGACCATATCAGCAGGAGCAGGTTCAAAGCCCATTGCTGGGACACACAGGTTGAATTCATTGACCATATTGACCTGGAGCGGATCAACGCTAGCGCGGAGGATGCTTTTGTGAAGTATCTTGGTCACACCAAGAACGGTAAATCGTTCCGGAACGTGGAGTATTTCAAAATCAAGGACGGAAAGTTCGAATCGCTTGAGTGTTATTTCGGCGCACAATCCAACTTTCCCTCTGCAGTGAGCGGCGGAAAGAGTTGAACGATTTCCGATCGGGCGCTGTCAGCACACACGCTTTCTTTGACTCCCACCTGGAGAACGTCGTGAAGGCTCTACTCCACCCGAAGTGCCTTCACTGGATCGATTGACGCCGCCCTTCTCGCCGGAATCATCCCCGCCACGCACGCCGCCGCAACCAACACGCCAATGGCACCGGCCATTACAAGGCTATCCACGCGTGCGATATCGAACAGTTGCGATTTCACAAAACGCACGCACAGCATCGCCAGGGGCACCCCGATGGCCAACCCTACGGCGGCCTGCAGCAGGGCACCCCGCATCACCATCCCGATCACCCGTCCGCGGGCCGCGCCCAGCGCCATGCGGATGCCGATCTCCGGTGTCCGGCGCACCACTGTGTACGCCGTTACGCCGTACATCCCGATGCCCGCCAACAGCAGCGCCAGGAGTCCAAACAGAGAAGTAAGCCTCGCAATCAGGCGCTCTTCGACGAATCGATCGTCAATCTGCTGCTGGAACGTCTGGAACTTCACCGTCGTCAGATTCGGATTGATGCTGGCCAACGTATCGCCGGCTAGCTTTTCGAATCCGCTCACCGGGCGGCTTGTCTGCACAACGATCGCTCCGGCGTACAGCGAGATATCTTTGTCGATGGTGTCGTCCGGATCAGTGACGGCCGGGCGTTGTGTCAACGGAACGAAATACATGGCGTGGTCTTTCCAGTAGACGCTGGTGTACGTCGTGTTCTCGACCACGCCGACAATCTCATAGTTGCCGTCCTTCCCTGGTTCGCCGTGCCCAAAGCGATGGCCGATCGGGTTGCGCGTGCCGAAGAACTGCTTGACGAACTCCTGGTTCACGACGGCAACCGGCGGCGCGCCCAGCACGTCTTGCGGCGTGAACCCGCGGCCCATCACCAGGTGCGTGCCAACGGAGTCAAAGTATTCTGGAGTCCCTTTCACCCACGAAGAGCCCTTGTGGAGATCGTTCTCGCCTTGGACTTTCACGCCTGTACCCCAGTTGTTTTCCTCCATGGGTGTGTAAGTGGAGAGCCCGACCTTCACTACACCTGGCAGTGCGTGGAAACGGTCTTCGATGGTGCGGTAGAGGGCTTCCACTTCGGTGGTCTTGTACCCAGCCGCCTGTGGATTGATGTGGATGATGTAGCGGTTGGTTGTGTCTAGCCTCATGTCTGTGCTGCGCGCCTTGTTCAGGCTTTGGACAAAGAGGCCGGCAACGACAAGCAACACAAGCGAAAGCGCCGCCTGCACCACGACCAGAGAGCGTTGGACGAATGACGCTCCCTGCGCGGTGGTGCGGGCATTCGCACGCAGCGCTTCAATGGGCTGCACACGCAGGGCCATGAGTGCCGGGGCAAGGCCGAAGAGGATTCCGGTGACAAGCGACAACGCGAAGGCAAATCCAATAACCAGCGGCGACGGCATCGCACTCACCGGCATATTGTGCTGGTCTGGAAAGGCGAGTATGAGCAGAGCACGCGCCGCGGCGAAGGAAATAACGAGACCAAGCAGGCCGCCCATTCCGGCCAGCACAACGCTCTCCGTGAGCATCTGGCGGATGATGCGCGCGCGGCGTGCGCCAAGCGCGGAGCGAATGGAAAGCTCCGCGCGGCGGCTCATGCCGCGGACCAGAAGAAGGTTGGCAATGTTGGCGCAGGCTACAAGCAGCACGAGAGCGGCAATCCAGGTAAGCAACTTGAGGTGGTCTTTGTAGCCATCCTGCATATTCTGGATACCGCCGCCGCCTGGAGCGAGGACGACATGCGTCCGGGAGAGATAGGGTTTGGCCCGTTCGGATTTAAACGTCTTGAACCCTGCGAACTCTTGCTTAAGCATGGTGCTGGCCTTGGCCTGAAGCGTGGGCAGCGAAGTTCCTGGCTTGACGCGCCCAATGATGTACGCCCACTCCACTTCGGGGTCGGTGAAATAAGGCGCACCAGATACGGGATCCATCGCCTGCATCGGTAGGTAGTACTTGGGAGGATTGGTATCGAGCCTGTCTCCATAGAATCCCTTCGGCGCGATGCCGATGATCGTGACCGGCTTGGTGTTGACATAGAAGGCGCTGCCAACCACGGATGGATCTCCCGCGTAATCCTGCTGCCAGGCGTCGAAGCTCATCACGGCAGTAATCGGCGCACCCTTTACGTCGTCCGCATCGAGGAAAAAGCGGCCAGCGGTCGGCGTGAGGCCAAAAACGCGGAAGTAATTTCCCGAGACAAAGGTTCCCATCACGGACTTGGCCTGGGTTTGCGGACCGGCACGACGAACGGTCAATGGCCTCCATGCATAGCCCGACTCCATCGCCGCCAGTTCCTCGAACTCCGGCATGTTCTTCTTGAACATCAAGTATGAATCGGTGGAGAAGAGCGAGTAATCGCCACTGTCGTTCCAGCCGCCGTTGACGCAGCAATCGTCCTTGTCGCCAATGCGCACCAGTGACTTGGGATCCGCCACCGGCAGGTTGCGCAGCAGCATGGCATTGACCAGCGTAAAGATTGCCGCATTCGCCCCGATCCCCAGCGCGAGCGTCAGCAACACCGTTACCGTGAACCCCGGCGTCTTGGCCAGTTGCCGAAGCGCAAACCGCATATCCTGAGCCAATGCCCTCATCCGACCCTCCAGAACATACAGATCTCCTGTTACACATGGTAGCATTTCGACGGCCATTGGTTAGGCAGCATATCCTGCTGATACGCAGCAATTTACATCCGCCTCTCCGCACCAACCCAAGACCATGCGCGTGCGAATTCGCAAACAATCGTCCAAAATCGGACAGCTTTGCTTGCTAACCTCGACACGCACTGCGCCACGCCGAACTCGTATCTCCCAAGAACCTGTTGCGGCCTGTGTTTCGAGTGATCGGTCCCGATAGAAGCAGTGGCGATGATGCCCAGTTCGTCTTGGGTAAATCCATTCAACCCTTGAGGTCTTTACCGACATGGAAGGCTTCTGCTCAGCAAGGAGAATCTCAGCTAACCAGGTCTTGCTGAGTCATATAAAAGCCTTCAGCAACAGGTTGAAGCCAAGGGCGCTTAGTGCGAACTTCTCGCGAGCCCAGAAACGAGTGAGCCGTTTCCAAGCTCGACGGGCATCCGAGTTTGATCGGAGCGTGAAGGTCCACGACCTCGCACACTGGTTCTGGCGAGCAGGACACATCTCATTTGGACATTGCATAGGAACCGTGTTATCTTCCTTGCAATGACCAAAGGAGCGCCAGCGAATACAGACCAATCGGAAGTGTTGCAGGGAACACTGGATCTGATGATTCTGAAGACCCTCCACGCGCTGGGTCCGTTGCATGGATTCGGAATTGCTCGGCGCATCGAGCAGGTGAGTGAGAATGTTTTGACCCTGAACGAGGGCACGGTGTACACCTCTTTACTCAGGCTGCAACAGCGGGGCTGGATCGATTCGGAGTGGGGAACATCGGAAAACAACCGTAAGGCCAGGTTTTACTCGATTACCAGTCGGGGACGAAAGCAACTTGCAGTCGAGACGGAAAATTGGGAGCGAATTTCCGGCGTGATCGGTCGCGTTTTGCGTTTGGAAGGAGGCAAACAGCTATGAGTTCTTGGGCCCTTCGACTTGCGTCGAGAGTTAGCGGTCTTTTCAGACAGAAGAGGGCGGAATTCGAACTCGACTCTGAGATGCAGACGCACCTTCAAATGTTGACGGAGAAGTTCATTCGGCAGGGCATGGGTCCAGAGGATGCTGAATTAGCCGCACTCCGGCAGTTCGGCAACACGACATTGCTGCGACAGCGCCATAGAGAATCGCGCACTTTTCAGTCTTTTTCTACGGTCTTCCAAGATGCCCGCTACGGCCTCCGGGTGCTGCGCAGGGGCCCGGGGTTCACGGCGATCGCGGCCATTTCTCTGGCGCTTGCGATTGGGGCAAATACGTCGATCTTTTCCCTAGCCAAGAGCCTCTTGTACGACCGCCTGCATGTGGCTCATGCAGATCAATTGCGCATGCTGCGCTGGGCGGCCGACAAGCGCTGTGCTGTAGAGAGCATGTGGGGCGACTTCGACCCGGACCCCGGCGGGGGAGGAATGCTGGGATCGGTGTTTTCCTATCCCGTGTATCAGCAGCTGCGCGCACACAATGCGACTCTGGAAGACCTGCTCGCCTACAAGGAGGACAGCATGAACGCCACCATGCGCGGCAACGCGCAGCGGGTGGATGTGGACCTGATTTCGGGAAATTTCTATGCAGTGCTGGGCGCGCAGCCGCAGCTGGGTCGCGCCATTCAACCGACGGATGATGCGACGCCGGGTGCAGGCGCGGTGGCGGTGATCAGCGAAGGCGTTTGGGAGCGCGAATTTGGCCGTTCACCGGCCGTGCTGGGGCAGACAATCACCGTGAACCAGATACCGCTGACGATTGTGGGCGTGAACCCGCGCGGATTTACTGGTGCGAAGAATGCGCACGACTCCCCGGACGTGTTTGTGCCGCTGAGCATGCAGCCGGTGGTTGATCCCAAGGGCAGGAAGGGATCGTTGCTTAACGACAGCGACATGTGGTGGCTCAACGTGGTGGGGCGCGCGCGGCCGGGCGTTGCCGATGCCCAGGCGGAGGCGGCGCTGAATGTGGAACTGGCGGCGGCAACGCGGGCGACGATGACAGTGAAGCCGAATCAGACGACGCCACGACTGGTCTTGGCCGACGGCGGGCGCGGGCTCAACTATGCAGCGCGGATGTTTCGCAAGCCGGTATATGTGTTGATGACAATGACGGGCTTTGTGCTGCTTCTGGCGTGCGCGAATATTGCCAATCTGCTGCTGGCACGCGGAGCGCAGCGGCAGCGGGAGATGAGCGTGCGGCTGGCGTTGGGTGCGGGACGCGGGCGTGTGTTGCGGCAGATGCTCACGGAAAGCCTGCTGCTGGCGGGGATTGGCGGCGCGGGTGGACTGCTGCTGGGCTATCTGGGCCGCAACGCGATTCCATGGCTGATGTCGACTGGGTGGCGCAATACCTTCGATGTGCCCATGGATTGGGGAGTTTTCGCTTTTGCGGCCGGAGTGACACTGCTGACGGGATTGATTTTCGGGTTGGCTCCAGCGTGGCTGGCGGCGCGCAGCGAGGTGAGCAGCAGCCTGAAAGAGAGCGCGCAGACGACTACGAGGCGGCGGAAGGGGCTGGGCGGCAAGGCGATTGTCGGCTTCCAGATTGGCCTTTCAACGTTGTTGGTGGTCGGCGCTGGACTGTTTCTGCGGACGCTGCTCGCGCTCAACGCAGTGGACGTTGGCTTTCGCACCGATCATTTGATTTTGTTTGAGGTGTCGCCGCCGGTGCATCGCTATGGGCCGGGAAAAGATGTTGCGCTGCATCAGCGGCTGGAGCACGAGTTTGCGGCGCTCCCGGGTGTCGAGGGAGTGGCCCCGAGCTGGATGGCGTACATCGCTAACAACATGGACAACAGCGATTTCATTCCCGAAGGCGAGCGCGAAACGCCAGGACAGGACCAGGGCGAGAATATGAACGCCGTGAGCAATGCGTTCTTCCAAACCATGGGAATCCCGATGGTTGCCGGGCGTAGTTTTGGCACTCAGGATACGACCACCTCGGAAAAAGTGGCGGTGATCAATGAATCGCTGGCCAAGAAGCGATTTCCCAATGTGAATGCAGTCGGGAGGCGATTCAAGTCCGATGATGCGTTGTATCGCATTGTGGGGGTTTGCGGCAACAACCTCTACAGGAACCTGCGCGATGAGGCGCCGCCGCAATTCTTCCTGCTGTATGTGCAGCAGCGGCAGGTCGGCGGAATGACGTACGCGATCCGCAGCCATGTCGATGCGGGAACGCTGGCACCGGCGCTGCGCAGAGTAGTGCAGCAGGTCGACCGCGACCTGCCGATTGTGGACGTGCGCACGCAGCGAGAGCAGATTGACGAGAACATGCAGACGGAGCGGATGTTTGCGGCGCTGACGACGGGGTTTGGCGTGCTGGCGCTTGGGCTGGCCTGCGTGGGGATTTACGGGGTCATGGCGTATTCGGTGGCCAATCGCCGGAATGAAATTGGCATTCGGCTGGCGCTGGGCGCACAGCCCCGGCAAGTGCGCGGAATGATTTTGCGCGAAAGCGCCTGGCTGGCGGTTACGGGGATTGTCGTGGGCGTGGGTGCGGCGATGGGGTTGACACGGCTGGTGAAGTCGATGCTCTTCGGAATTCAACCGTACGATCCGGCAACGATGATTGCCGGGATTATGGTTCTGCTGGCGGTTGCTTTGGCGGCAAGCTGGATTCCGGCGCGGCGGGCGGCGAGGGTGCAGCCTATGCAGGCGTTGCGTCACGAATAAAGACCGAGATTGGAAGTCGTAGAATCCAGATTCCCCCACCGGATCGGTGGTGGACGACAGTGCAGCCCTGGAGCCGGACGGGGATAATTGAGAGTTCTCACCCCAAGAGAACTCAATCAAACGCTAATGTCGAATAAGGCCAAAGACTGCGCAATTCTGGCCAAGCTTTGCAGAAAAATCCCGCCGGGTGGTCCGGCGGGGATAGCCCAGGTCTAAGATCTAAAGGAGTCTCGCATCTGTGGCGAAATCAAGGTAAGCGTAGCAGTCATCTGCATGCATCACACTCCCACTTTCGGGGGGCCGAGTTTTCCATAGAATCTGCGGCGAAAAGTAACCCGCCGGTTTCGCGTTCGGCGGGTTATGAGGAAGAGTAATGTAATGACTTCCGCGTTTTCCGGGGAGTCAATTACGACCTTAGCACGGCAAATAATGTACGAGATCCCGATTCATTCTCACGAACTTTCATCAAGTAACAGCGGCTGGTTACTGGCGGTAAGGCTTATTTGAGCGGTCCAGAACGTCGCGCGAACGACAGCTTCGAGTGCGACGGTTGACCGGCAAAGATGGCGTGAACATTCGGCGGGGGCCTGCTGCTATCTACCTACTGAACGCGTGCTTGCGGTTGAAGTTCGCTCGCGAGTATGCTATTTCCTCCTTAAGAAGAAACTGGCACTGGGATTCGAGCCGAACGAGTTGACATCATGCCATTCAAGGTTGAGACACCCATTACGCCATCGAAAGCGCATCGCACGGCCGAGCCCGAACTCGAAACGGCGAAGTGGTCTGCCTCAACCGAATCAGTAAATGCAGAGCTGGTCGCCGTATGCAATTCAGCTGGCATGAGTTCTGCGCCGCGGCTTAAGAAACTCCTGACCTTCCTGGTTGAAGAGACTCTGGCGGGCAACCCCTTAAAGGAGTCGATCCTGGGGGTTGCTGTATTCGGCCGCAGACCCGGCTATGACCCTAAGCAAGATTCTGTTGTTCGCACGGAAGTGCGGCGACTGCGGGCCAAACTCATTGAATATTACGCTGGTGAGGGAATTGACGATCGACTGATCATCGATCTGCCCAAGGGCTCGTACGTGCCGGTCTTCCTTGAGCGCCGGCTCGCACCTGCCGAAGATCAACAGGCGCCTTCTTCTGACCCGCCAGTGACCTCAACCCCTCCCGCAGTGGTCCCTAAATCGCGAAATGGCCCGCAACGCTGGGCGGTATGGGCGGCGATCGTAGCTTTGGTTGGGGCGCTCCTGGTTCTGATTTGGGTTCGCCAACCGAAGTTTGCCACTGGCACGGCGAGCGCCGCGGCTGCGCAGCGGCGCAGCGTGGCGGTCCTCGAGTTTCGCGATCTGACAGCTCGGCACGAGACCGCTTGGCTGGCCAACGCCATCCCCGAAATGATCAGCGCCGATCTTGGAGCGGGGTCCAAAGTGCGCACAATCCCCGGCGAGAATGTCTCGCAGATGGCGACCGACCTGGCCCTTCAACCGTCGGCGTCACCGTCCGCGGCAACTCTCACCGCGATCCGGCGCATTCTCGGCGCCGACATCGTGGTGTCCGGAGCCTATGCCGACCTGGGAACCCAGGATGGCGGGCGGGTGCGGCTTGATGTCCGGGCCCAGGATACGAAAACCGGCGAGGTCATCGCGTCAGTCTCAGAAAGTGGTGGTACCGGGGAGATTCTGGACGTCGTCTCCCGGGCCGGGGCGCGCCTCCGCGACGGGCTGCTGCTTGAAGACGCTGCGCTGGGCGACCAAGCCGTCCGCGAGGCAACCCCTAAGAGCACCGAGGCTGCGCGAGATTATACGGATGGCCTCGCTCTGCTCCGGCACGGCGACCTTCTGCAAGGTCGAAACCTTCTTAAGGAGTGCGCGCGAATTGATCCGGATTTCGCCCTGGGGCATGCGGCGTTGTCGGACGCCAACGCCAAGCTGGGTTATGAGAGCGAGGCCCGCGAAGAGGCCCGGCGCGCCTACGAGTTGTCGCGCAGCCTGACAAGCGAAGAGTCCCAGCGCTCTATCGAGGCGCAGTTTCGACTGTTAAACGCGGAACCGGCCCGCGCTGCAGAGATTTATGCCGGCCTTTTCGCCAAGCATCCTGACGACATTGAGATCGGCCTGCAGTTGACCGCTGCACAGAGAAAGGCCGACCAGACTGCGGGTGCGCTGGGAACAATCCAGGTGTTGCGTAAATTGCCGGAGCCGGAATCGCTGGATCCAAGAATCGACATGGCTGCGGCGTATGCGATGGCGGACCACGCCGACTACCGCCAAAGCGCTGCGCTGGCAGCAGACGCGGCCCGCAAAGCCAGCGCCGCCAATGCCAAGCTGCTTTATGCCCATGCCATTTCATTGGAGAGCGGCCTGGATTGGTATCTCGGCGATGCGCGGTGGCGCAATCTGTCCGAGGAGGCCCGCGCGATCTGCGAGCAGTTTGGCGATAAGGCTTGTGTGGCCGCGGTTTTTCGCCGCATTGGCAATGCAGATTTTTCGGCGTTGAACCTGGAGAGCGCAGACCGTAATTTTGCCCAGGCACTGGAGATTGCCCGCCAGATCGGTTCACTGGCCGAGGAGATGAACGTATTGAATGGCATGGCTCTTGTCTCGCATGCGCGCGGCGACCTGAAGCAATCACAAGATATTGAGGATCGCTTGGCGATGATCGGCAAGCAAACGGGGAACCAGCGGCTGGAGCAGGCGAGCGAAGCCAACCTTGGGGACACGCTTTTTGAGGAGGGCCAAATCGAGGCGGCTCAACAGAAGATCGAGGCCGCGTTGAAGATTGCGCGCGCAGTTGGCGACCGCGCGGCGATCGCTGACGACCTGGTCAGTCTGGCTGAGATGGATCGGATTCGTGGTGATTTGGGGCTAGCGGGCAAAACCTGCGATGAGGGACTCGGGCTGAGCAGGGAAGCGGCCATGGTCAACGCGGAAGTCCCAGCACTGGCGGCCAAGACGCGAACTCTGCTCGCTGCCGATGACCTGGCCGGCGCGCAAGCCGCGTTCCAGGAGTACAACCGGTTGCAAAAGACGGGAGTGAATATCTCAGCTTTTGCCGACCGTTCGCTTCCAGTGGCGATGGCTTTGGCCACTGGTCAGACGGCCAGCGCAGCCACGCTTGCCGCGGCCCTGGTTCACGAAGCGGCGGATCAACGAATGAGCACAGAGCAGGCACTTGCAGAAGCGCTGTTGGCTGAATCTCTGTATCAGGACAAACCGAAAGAGGCTCGCGACGCTGCCGAATCGGCATGGGCAAGAGTTCGCGGGAGCCAGCACCGTCTGGCCCGGCTCGAAGTGGGAATTACACGAGCCCGCGTGACCGGCCGGTCCGACTTTTTACCGAATTTGATTGCTGAGGCCCACTCGCGCCATGCCTACGAATTGGAGCTGGAAGCGCGCATGACATCGGCCCAGCTGGAGCGGAGAAGCGAAGATCTTGCGGCGCTCCGCAGCGAAGCTCTCAGCCGCGGATTCAAATATCTGGTGCGGTCATCGTATAAGCGAAGCTCTTGAAATCGCGTGCATATAGTCTCAGGCCTTAAGGGGTGCACCACCCCAAACCCACCCAACAGCCCCTCGCCAAGAGATGTCTCCTGTGTTTCCCTTTGATTTGGTTGCGCCCTTCGTGGGTCGAGGAGGGCGACCGTGCATCGTAACCCAGGCCGGGATGGAAGACGGGTAAGATGCGCCCTCTTTCAGAGGACCGGCCGGTCACAAAATACAGGAGGAGCTTTGAAATGACAAAGACGATTTCACGCGCTAAAGCAAGTCAAATCTTAGGCAAGACCATCTTGGCTGTACTCCCGCTCTGCGTGTGGGCCGCTTCATTGCCCGCGCAGGCCGTCTCTGATCGGCAAGAGAATACCGGGGCGCCCACCGTGACCCCGCAATACGTCTACTGGAGCAACAGCACCAATGGGTCGATCGGCCGGGCCACGACCACCGGCACTGGCGCAACCGAAACCTTCATCCCGTCCGGGCCGAGCGGGGGTGCGGGGTTAACAGTAAATGGAAGCTATATCTACTGGACCACCGCCAACGGAGGATCGGCAACAGCCATAGCTCGAGCCAACCTCAACGGCACCGACGTGAACAGGAAGTTCATCACCGGCGCCCACAATCCATGCGGTGTCGCAGTCAGCAGTTCGTACATCTACTGGGCCGGGGATGTGGGCTCAACCATTGGGCGCGCCAACCTCAACGGCACCGGCGTGAAGCAGAACTTCATCTCGACCGGCGGCGGAGTATGTGGGGTCGCGGTGACCAGTTCCTACATTTACTGGGCCAACTACGAAACCCAGTCGATCGGGCGGGCGAATCTAAATGGCACTGACGTGAACCCGAGTTTTATCAGGGGATGCGGCTCGGGAATTGCCATCCAGGGGAGCTACATTTACTTCACCGCAAGCAGCGGCACCGCGATCGGGCGAGCCAATCTCAATGGGACCGATGTGAACCCCAACTTCATCCCCAACCTGAAGGGGGAGATCGCCTTCCTCGCCGCCGATAGCGACTATATCTTCTGGGCGGACTGGGGAAGCCGCGGCAGCGGCACAACAATCGGACGGGCGAATCTGAATGGCACGGGCGTCAACCAGAGTTTCATCAAAGGCACAAAGGGCGGTTTCGGCATCGCGGTAACCGGAGGGAACCCATAAAACTGCGCGTCCATGTGAGTGGGAGTGCGGCTCAGAGCTCCCGGTTTGCCCACAGCGCGGTCTTAAAATGTGACCCTGGCTGTTGGCGTCAACCAAGATCGAAGCACGGATGAACGCGGACTGCGAAGTGAGATGGCGCGTGGGGCTATTTCGATTTGGCGGCGCAAATCGGGTGTCCTTGCCAGTCGTCTGCTTGCGTTCCTCGTTCACCAGGCCACGCCACGCGATCCGCTGGTTCTCCTCGGCGCAGTAGTCGCCATGACACTTGTCGGCCTCGCCGCCACCTGGATTCCCGCCAGCCGCGCCCTCGCCGTGGATCCTGCGCAGTTGCTTAGTAATGAGTAAGAATCGGAGCAGCCCATTGCATTATTCGGAATGCAGAGTTCTCGCTATATCGAGATGGAAAGCACGACCAATGGGCACCAATGCAGCCGCGGCGAGGATAGCGATCAGGATGGCCATCGCGCCCATGTAGCTGATTGGGTCAAGACCGCTGATCCCATATAGCGCGCGGCGCAATATCTGCGAGAGGCTTGCGGTGATGGCCACACCGGCAACCAGGCCCACAAGAACGGGCCAGGCAAATCGCCGCAACACGGCGGTAAAGATCTCGATGCGATTGGCGCCGAGGGCGAGCCGGATAGCGATTTCTTTAGTCCGCTGCGACACGGCGTAGCTGACAAGACCGAGGAGTCCCACGACGGCGAGGAATATCGCAATACTTCCCAGCAAGCTAATGACCGCCGCGATCTGTTCCACATTGGAGACATTCTTGCGGAAGCCAGCGGTGAGCGGAGTAATGGATGGATAAAGGCCTGTGTCGATGCTGCCTGCAATCGCCTTGATGGCCGGCGTAAGCATATTAGGATCGCCGGCTGCTCTGACCAGGACTGACATTGCAGCGAAATCATCGGCAGCCGGGGGATAGTAAATTTCTGTTGCATCTGTGTTGTTGAGTTCCATGGCCCGGGTATTCCCGACGACACCGACAACGATGCCTTTGCCGCCGTTCCATTGTTTTCCGATCGGGTCATCGGCAGGCCATCGCTTGTGGGCCAGAGATTCGCTGAGGATAACCACATCTTTCTCACCGGCGCGGAAATAGCGGCCTCGCAACAACGGAATCCGCATAGTCTCAAAGAATTCCGGGCCCACCCAGTTGGGGTAGATCATGATGCGGCGCCCGTCGATGTCGATGCTGCTCATCATGACCATGGTGTTCACCAGGGGAGGGGTTCTCGCTATCGAGACGAATGTCGCGCCCGGCACTGCCCGCAGTCTGCTCTGCAACTCATCCAGGTAGGCCTGCGCGCGGGAAGACGTGAACCCGTGCCCGCTCATCCCCGCATCGATGGACAGCACCTGCTCGTATCCGAATCCAGGATCTGAATAGAGGGTGTGCAGCGTCGCACGCACCAGAAGCCCAGCCAGAATGAGCAGCACACAACTGGCTCCCACTTGCGCGCAGACAACGAACTGATGCCAGAGAGAGCGATTCTTTTTCCGGCGAACCATCTGCAGCGTGGGCAGCAATCCAAAAACGAGAGCTGCGACAAAGCCCATGGCCGCGGTGAATAAGATGCCTCGCCAGTCCGGGAGCGCACTCATCCAGGCGGGGGCATCTGAATACAACAGCACGAGGCGTAGAACGCCGTAGCTGAGCGGCAATGCGGCAATGGAGCCGAGTAAGCCCAGCAGCAGGTTTTCCGTAAGCAGTTGGCGGAAGACGCGCAACTTGCGGGCGCCGAGATTGAAGCGTAGCTGGATCTCTTGTTGCCTGCCGGCTCCGCGCGCCATCAGCAGGCCACCAAGATTGGCGCAAGCTGTGGCGAGAATCAAGGAAACCAATAACCCGACAAGGGCAAGGATCGGCGGCGCGCCTTCAAACGAGAAGAAGTGAGCGCCGGGGCTGATGACGATATACTCATGATCCCAGATCACGGTTGGGTAAAGCTTGCGCAACTGGTTGGTGAGTGCCAGCAGTTCTTGTTCTGCTACAGGCGTGCTGACGCCCGGGGCCAGGCGTCCCCACATCGCGATTAACCCTTCGAACTTCGGATCGGCGAGAGGCTTGCTTCCATCAACAAAGTAAGAATGCTGCAGGAGAGGAAGCCAAATGTCGGGATTGTCTGTGCCGAGGTTAGGGAATGCCTCTGAGGCAACGCCGATCACGGTCGCTGGCTTGCCACCCAGACGAATCGCCTTGCCGACGATCGATGGATCGCTATCAAACTTTCTTTGCCAGAGCCGGAAACTCAAAACAACGACCGGCGCGGAAGCGGAATCGTCCCCCGTGGCATCGAACAGGCGTCCGGTCGCAGCAGTGGCCCCGAGCTCTGTGAAGTAATTGGAACTGACAAAAGTGGCGCTGACACGCTGTTCATCCTGATTCAGCACCATAGGCGCGGCACGCATGGTTGCCATCACGGCTGAGAGCGATTTTGCATTGTCGCGATAGTAAGCAATCGACGCATACGGGACGCCGGGATTAATGTTTCCAGGAGACCTGCGCTGAATGCGGACGACCATTGTGGGATCGCGCACGGGAAGGGTTTGCAGCGCGATGATGTCGTACAGGCTGAAAGCCAGAGTGCAGACGCCGATTCCGAGGGCAAGGACGACGATTGCGGTCACTGAAAATCCAGGTGACTTTGCCAGGATGCGCGCACCGAAGCGCAGGTCCTGCACAATGGACACAAGCCAGAGCGTTCCGCGACTCTCGCGGCAGTCTTGCTTGATCTGGTCGAGACCGCCGAATTCAAGACGTGTCGCGCGGCGCGCTTCGGCCTCAGTCAATCCCGCATGAACCTTATCCGCTACCTGCGATTCGAAATGAAAGCGAAGCTCAGAGTCGAGCTCTTTTTCCATCCGACCTGTTTTTGAAAGCCGCTGAAACCAGTTCATGTGGGGTCTCCCAGTGGATGTTGCAGGATCAAGCTCACGACTTCAGTAAGGCGCTCCCAACTCTCGGTTTCGGTTTTGAGTTGCGTGCGGCCTTTTGCCGTCAGCCGATAGAACTTTGCCTCGCGGCCAGTATCGGTCGGGCCCCATTCCGCGGCAAGAAATCTCTTGTTCTCGAGACGGTGAAGCGCGGGATAGAGCGAGCCTTGCTGGATCTGCAGCGCGTCTTTCGAGATCATCTGAATACGCTGCGCAATCGCATAGCCGTGCACTGGCCCGAGCGCGACAACGCGCAGAATCAGCAGATCGAGGGTGCCTTGAGGAAGATCGAATTTGGACGGAGCCATCATGCCTATTCCTTCTACATATACACGAATACGTGTAGAAGGTCAAGGTATAGGCGGAACTGGTTAAGCTTGCCAGTTGCTTGTATGTTGGTGGGGCCGTCTGCGGTTCCGGGTGGATTAGCGCTAACCGGTGGTGCTGGGAGTAAGTGTCAAACGTGGGGTATAGTTACTCTGGGTTCGCTATCGTTACGGCTGCACCGGCTGCAGCTCATTCCAGCTTCCCGAGAGCGTCGCATTCGGATTGAAGCTGGGGTCGTCGCTCATCACGTACTGATCGGCGCCATTCAGCCAGGCGTGGCCGTACTGGTTGCTTAGTTCAAATGTGCGCCCAGTCGAAGGATCGCGGTAGGTCTGCACATCCCGAAGGTTCTGGTCCGTGGCGTGAAAGCCAATATCCGAGACCCTCTGTGCATTGGCACTCATATGCTGGTACGTCTGCGTGATGAAGTTGTCGAGGTCGGCCTGGATCCTGTCCATGGCGGCCTCCTTGGTGGCTTGTGTCTGGTAATAACTGGCAATCCACTTATTCGTAAAGGCCGTGTAGCGGGGCAGCGGTTGAATGGAACCAACGACCACCTTGAACAGCTTGTCCCTGCCATCGATCTCGCCCTTCGGCGCACCCAGCGCTACCTGGCCGACGGCGTGGAGATCGTAAAGATATCCTCGGCCCACGCGATAAGTCTGAGTCACGAGCGCCACCGAGTACCACAGCTCCATCGGCTTGTCGTCCTTTTGAAACGCCAGCCGTACCCGGATCGCGTCGACGCGTGCGCCGCCGTTGCCGCTGTCGGCAGGCGGCAGCCCATTGCGCTGGCGCACGATCTGTTCGAGGGCGGGGAACCGCTCGACCGATTCCACTGTCATTGCCGGCCTGAGGTCGCTCAGCACTACCTGGCGAAAATATTGCTCTGCGCTCAACGGCTTTGACACGGGGCAAAGATCGTTCGCTGCATTCCCGGTGTGCGTGCGCCGGTTAGGTTCGGTGAGCTTGTGCAACTCCTGCGGGTCGTCGGAGTACTGCCAGGCGTAGTTGGGAACGCCTTGAAACTTAGTGACGCCATCCTTGCTCGCCGCCTCCCAGAACACTGAGAAGGCCTCGCTGAAACAGCCTGTCTTGCCGCCGTACATGCGGACCGCACCCTTGAAATCCCAGTCGCTGGGAATCAACAATTCGATCGCAGGCGCCGTCGTCTTGTCGTA
>JBEKVS010000093.1:0-17710 GCA_049513795.1 Occallatibacter sp.
AGGCCGATTGACTGCAGCAGCAGGTCGCCAAGCCACGCGCCGAGAGGGCCGATCCAGTTATGGACGTCATGCGCGAGTGCGGGATCCGTCGAAGTGTTCAGCGATGGGTCAGTGGCGCGCCAGGTGGCCAGGGAGAGAAACAGGAGCAGCGAAACGAGCAGCAGAAGCAGCCCGAGAAAAACGTTCAGGGGACGATTGCGCGTAGGCGACAGCACGATGGAAAGGGGCTTCATGGCTTTTTCGCTCCCGCAGAATGGCGCTCAGGATTCAGCCGTACTGGACAAAGGGTACGGGTGAGAAATCGCGGAGCATCCTTCATTATCCGGGGGCGAAGCTGCCATTCCGGGCAAAAACGGACAGGGGGTATCTTACTGTGGACCCCCTGTCCGAACCTTGTTGGCAGGGAGGTTTGGATCGAGACTTGCGTCTGTGGCGGCCCACCCTTTCCGCAAAGATCGCGAAAAGGATGGGGCACCCGGCTATTTCTTGAATCTTCGGGCCAGGCTTCGGGCGGCTTTCTTCAGGGAACGGGCTGGCGACGATTTCAGCGGGCCGAAAAGGCTGTGGCGTGCGGCGCTGAGGCGCAGAAGAAAGAAGGAAAAATCCTCCGCGAACTGTCTGTGGCGGTATTGCAGGATACCTAAACCATATTGGGCTTTGATGCGGCAGAAATGGTAGTCCGCGGGGTGGGCGGCAACGAAGTCCTCGATGGCGGTGAGTACGCCATTTCTGGGTCCGCCTTCGCGGACGGCGTTGAAGTGGACGCGATTGGAGCCGGCGGCGTCGGCTAATTGGCTTTTTCCGCGGACGATGCCTTTGCGCTCATATGCGAGCCGGTATTCCGGGGGGATGGTCTCGGGCTGATAGTACATGTCGCGGCGGCCATAAGGGCGGCCTACATCGTGGAAGAAGATCATTCCCCCAGGAACGAGCAGGGATTGGTCGCGGATCAGGGCTAGCTCGCTCCAAACCGTATACCAGTTGTGGTCGCCATCGATGAGGATGCAGTCGAACTTGCCGCGCAGGCTTGGGAGGGCGTCGAGGCTGTTCTTCTTATGGACGACTACGCGCGGGTCGCCGGCATATTTGACGACCAGATCGGCATCCAGACAAGGGTCGAGGATGGTGTAGGAGATGTTTGGAAGTTTGAGAAACTCGTCGCTGCTGAGCCCGGTGCTGGCGCCGATCTCGCAGATGTTCTTCCAGCCGTGCTTCACGGCAAGGGGAAGAATGAAATGGCGCACAAACTTCTGCATGCTTGGCTCAACTCCAACGGGCGGGAGTTACATCGCGACGAACCTGGCTCCAAAGATGAGCAGGGCCAGGCCGAGAACGATGCGATAAATGGCGAAGAGAGCAAAGCCGTGTTTGCGCACCCATTGCAGGAACCACTCGACCACGCCGAGGGCCACGATGAAGGAGACGACGAGGCCAATGATGAGCACGATCCAGCGCTCGCCATTCATGACCACGTGGGCGACGGCCGCGCCGCCGTCGGCGGTGCGCGCAGGGTGAATCTCCTTGAGCAGGTCCCAGCAGGTGGCGGCGAACATGGTGGGAATGGAAAGCAGGAAGCTGAAGGCCAGCGCGGTTGGCCGGTCAAGCGAGACCAGCTGGCCGCCGGCAATGGTGGACATGGAGCGTGAGGTTCCGGGGAAGACGGCGGAGAAGGTCTGGCAGACGCCGATCCAGATGGCCTGAAAGAGGGTCATCTGTTCGATATCGGTTACGTCCGGGTCGCGCCGGTCGGCCCAGACATCGATCACCCACATCACGATGCCACCGACCAACAAGGCGATGGCGATGGCCGTGATGCTGCCCAGATGCTTGTCGCTCCACTTGTGAAGTAGAAGGGAAGGCACGGAGGTGATGGCGAAGGCGATCATGGTGAGCGAGACGGGATGGGTGAGCCAGGTGCGGTCTCCGTTTTCGCCCTGCGGAAAGGTGCGCAGAAACTCGACAATGCGGCCGAGGAAGAGAAGAGTCAGCGCGAAGATGGCGCCCAGCTGAATCACGATGGTGTACATCTTCCAGTAGGCATCGTCGAGGGGAATCTTCATCAGAGCTTCAGCGATGCGCAAATGGGCCGTCGAGCTCACGGGAAGGAACTCGGTCAGGCCTTCCACAATGCCCAGCAGGACGGATTGCAGGTAGGGATTCAAACAGCCTCCAAACTCGATGGTGGATAGGGGCGGGACTGGCCTCGTGAGGAGAACGCGTGATGCCTCCCTGTGCCGAATTCCCTTAGTAAGAATAACGCAGCGCTGGGATGGAAATGCCTCATGCACCAGAGGGATCAATGGTGCGCACGGCATTTTTGCGAGAGCGAAACTCGGTTCCATTCTGGAACCTTGGCGAGACCGCGCAGGAATGCTCAGCGACCCATGTGGATCAAGCGCTCCCTCGTCGCCGCGAGCCTAGGCCCAAATGGTCCTATTGCAAATCGATGCCGTAGACCGGCACATTTTGATCCAGCTTGAAGACCACCGTGCCGGCGCGCCAGGTGTAATCGGATTGCGGGAACTTCTCCCGCAGGCGCGCAGTCAGCTCCTGCGCGTGACGGTGGGCCTCGTCAGCTTTCTTGTCGTTGCCGTCGGCCCCGTACATGTCCTTGAGAACGGCCTGGCGATAGACGGCCAGGTAAAGCGCCTGGGCGGTGCGCGGGCCGTCCGGGTAGTCTTCCGCGTATTTCTCGTAGATCTCCGATTCCTTCTCAGGGCATTTGGACGAGCCCTGCCAGTCGCCGCAAAGCTTGTTGTCAATGAGCTCGAAGGCGGCCAGGTCGGCCTGGCGCGTATGCGGATAGAACTTGACGACCTTCTTCAGCTCGTCCTCATCCATCTGGTCGCGCATGTAGGGGTCGCGCTCCTTAGCTGAAGAGCGGCTTGCTGCATCGGCTTTCTGTAATTGCCACAAATCGTCGGCGGCTCGCCACGCTGCCTCGGGAACCAGCGGGGAGTTGGGGAACATCTCCACAATGCGTCGATAGAGCAGGCGTGCGCTTTTGGCGGCATTGGCTGGGCCGCGCGGGTCGGAGGCCAGCGCCTCCTGATTGGCAGCCTCGCCCATCAGAATCTGGTCGCCATTGGGCGTGGACTCGATGACGACGCCCTTGGCCTCGATCCAGCCGGAGACGGGCGGAGGCGTGTCGCTGGTGTCGAAAACAGGAGCGTCTTTGCCGCGGGCTTCTTCGATGTCGGTGTTGGCGTAGACGCGCAGCCACGGGCCGCTCTTTTCGGCGACGACCATCTCGCGGCCAATCTGCACGCGGTCAACCTTTTGCGAGCCGGTATCGGGAGCCACGTAAAGAGTTGCGATGCGCAATGCCGCGGCGCGCGGGCCGGCGATGGGTTTAACCTGCTGCTCGGGCTTTTTTTGAGCGAGGGCGGGGTGAACGGTGCAGTCCAGAGCAAGAATGGGGGCAAGAATGAGTACGAGATACACGAGACTGGGGGATCTGATCACGGAGAAAATCATAATCGAACGACGTTACGGCGTGTTTGATGTTAGCGTGCGAGGCGGCGGACTGGGAATTTTGGGCTGTCGCTGAAGAGTGCAAAGCAAACGCAGGTGCTTCGACTCCGCTGCGCTCACTCAGGATGACAGCCGTCGTGTCAATTTTCGGTGAGGATTTCGGCGAGCATGGCCGGATCGACGTTGCCGCCGCTGACAACAGCCACGGCGGTTTTGTAGGTCGGGAGTTCAGCTGCATGAAAGAGAAGAGCAGCCGCAGACACTGCGCCGCTGGGCTCGGGAACCAGGCGCGTGGCAGCGACGATGCCCCGCATGGCGGCACGGATTTCGGATTCGGTCACGGTGATGATTCCGTCGACGAATTTCTGGATGTGGGCGAAGTTGAGCCCACCCACGGACTGCGTGCGCAGGCCGTCGGCAATGGTGCGGCTGGTGAGCTCGGCGCCCCAGGTTACGATTTTGCCGGTGCGAAAGCTTTCCGCCGTGTCGCCGGCTAGCTCGGGCTCAACTCCGTAGACCTTGGTGCGCGGGCTGAGCTGCTTGACGGCTGTGGCCACGCCGGAGAGCAGGCCGCCGCCTGAAACTGGAGCGAGAACCAGATCGACTTCCGGCAGGGTCTCGATGATCTCGAGGCCGCAGGTGGCCTGACCGGCAATGATCTGCTCGTCGTCATAGGGCGGAATGACCACGTAGCCGTGCCGGCGCACGAGTTCATCTGATTTGGCCAGGCGCTCGCTTGAGGCTACGCCGACGTCGACAATCTCCGCGCCCATGGCCAGCGTGGCGGCGCGCTTGATGGCCGGCGCGTTGGATGGCATGACAATGACCGCTTTAGCGCCCACTTCGCGGGCTACATAGGCGACGGCCTGGGCGTGGTTGCCGCTGGAATAAGTAATGACGCCGCGGGAGACTTCTTCCGGCGTTAGCTGCAGGATTTTGTTGGCTGCGCCGCGAATCTTGAAGGCGCCGATGGGCTGCAGCGATTCAGCCTTGAGGTAGATTTCCTTGCCGGCGCCATGGCTGGAGAGCCCGGGAAACGGCGCCCGGACAAGAGGCGTCTTGATCGCGATATGCGCGATGCGCGTGGCGGCGGCGCGGATTTCGTCGATGGAAACCGGGGATTGAACCGGGGATTGATTCACGGCCGGTAGCAGCGATTCAGCCAGAGGTTGTGCCATAGCTTGCTCCATGGCTCGATTATCTTCCATGCCGGTGGGCCGCGACTACGGCAGATATTGCGCCGGCACTGGATCGGCGGGGGTCTGGGCTTGCCAGGTGATCTCGATGATCTTCCACTGTTTGCCGTCGTAGATGGCCTGGATGCTGTTGATGCCGCGGTCCATTAATTTTCCTTCTGTGGCGCCGGGTTCGGGTGCTGCGTGGGTTTCGTAGGTGCTCCAGAGATGGGCGATGTGGGCCCAGGTTTCGGTCTTGACCTTGACCTGGTGCTCGATGAAGCTGGCGCTGCCGCGCTTGGCTACGAGGTCGATCCAGTCCTGCACTGTGAGGATGCGCGGCGTGGCTGTGCCGTCGGCGGCGATGCGGATGGGGATGAGGCGGGCGTCGGGCAAGAACAGGGCCCGAAAGCAGGCGCGGTCTTTATTGCCGGGCCCGCTGACGGCGGCGTCGATGGCGGTGATCAGATGGTCGAGCATAGCTGTGGAGGGACATATCTGCGCGGGTGTCGTTTCTGGCGCAGGGGTTTGCGCGCGGAGCGCAGGCACGAAAAGGGCGGCGGCGAGGACGAAAAACACGATGGGTCGGCGCATTGAGGGATTGTACAGAACGGGACGCTGGCGGAAGCTATCAACCGGGCGTTTTCCGGCGGTTCGCTGGAGATGCGATACAATGAATACACGTATCCTTCTCGGAGGAAATTGTGCCCACATCAATCAGGCTGGCACCAGAAATCTCAGATCGGCTGGATCGGCTGGCTGCCAAGACAGGGCGGACAAAGGCCTTCTATCTGCGCGAGATCATTGAAGGCGGCATTGCCGAAATGGAAGAGTATTACCTGGCTGTGGACACGCTGGAGCGGGTGCGCAAGGGCAAAGAGCGGGTTTACTCCGCGGCTGAGGTGAGGGACGATCTTGGCCTGGGCGATTGAGTACGCGGAGACCGCCAAGAAACAACTGCGCAAGCTGGATAAACTTACCGCGCGGCGCGTTCTCGACTTCATGGATGAACGAGTTGCGCTAAGCGAAGATCCGCGCGCGTTGGGCAAAGCTCTGAAGGGGTCGCTTGGCGACCTCTGGAGCTATCGCGTAGGCGACTACCGCGTCCTTTGCGATATTCAAGATCTGGTGCTGACGGTTCTGGTTTTGCAGATTGGGAATCGGCGGGAAATATATCGATGAGGCGCTGGTTCTCTTCGATGGAGAAGGTGTCGCTGCGCGAAACCAGCTTCATTATCGGCTGAATCCATTGGGGAGGGCAAGGATCGTTTGGTTCTTGTTGCGGACTTGAACCGCTCCCATGTCTCAAAGGCGAGACATGGGGCACCCGGCGAGGACGAAAAACACCATGGGTCGGCGCATAGCAGGATTCTACAGAACTGACCCGCAAAAGGCAGAGCCCGGTGGGGTTCGATCAGATTTCGAGGATGACCGGCATGATCATCGGCCGTCTCCCCGTGGTTTTCTGGATCAGCCGCTTCAGTTCGGCGCGGACTTTTTCTTTCACCATGCCGTAGTCGGATTTCTGCTCGGCGCTCAGGCCATCTAGAGTTTTGAGGACCAGATCTTTTGCCTGCTCGGTGATGTCGGCGCCGCCGAAGCCGCGCATGATGACTTCCGGCTGTTGCTCCACTTTTCCTGTCCGCTTATTGATGGCTAACACTGCCAGCACGATGCCGTCTTCGGAGAGAATGCGGCGGTCCTTAATTACTAGGTCTTCGACGACATCGATGGACGATCCGGAGTCGATGAGGATGCGGCCGGCGGTCACTTTATCTTTCTTGCGGGCGTTCTCTTTGTCGAGTTCGAGCACGTCGCCGTCTTCGAGAACGATGGCGTGCTCGACGGCTCCGGTCTCCATGGCCAGGCCGGCGTGGCGAACGAGATTGCGATAGTCGCCATGCACGGGGATGAAGTATTTGGGCCGCACCAGGTTGATGAGCAGGCGCTGCTCTTCCTGCGCGCCGTGGCCGCTGACGTGAATGAGGCCGTTTGACCCGTCGTCGCAGATGACGTTGGCGTCGCGGCGGTAGAGGTGGTCGATGACGCGGAAGATGCCCTTCTCGTTGCCGGGAATGATGCGCGAACTGAGGATGACCGTGTCGCCGGCCTCGATGTGCGCATGCTTGTGGTTGTCGACGGCGGCGCGGGAGAGCGCGGACATCGGTTCGCCTTGCGTTCCGCTGATCAGGATCATCAACTGCTCAGGCGGAAAGTCGCGCATCTGTCCGGGGTTGATCACCAGGCCGGGAGGAACGTCGATGTAGCCAAGGTCCTGCGCGATGTCGGTCGACTCCATCATGGAGCGGCCGATGACGGCCACCTTGCGGCCATGCTTTTTGGCCAGTTCAAGTGCAATGCGGATGCGGTAGATGGAGGACGAGAAGCAGGTAAAGAAGAGCTTCTTCCGGGTCTGCGAAAACACTTCGTCGAGGCGTGGAATCACGGCGCGTTCGCTGGGCGTGTAGCCGGAGCGCTCGACATTGGTGGAATCCTGCAGCAGCGCCAGCACGCCGCGCTTGCCATACTCGGCAAAGGTGTGGAGGTCGAAGGCGTGGCCGTCGATGGGCGAGAGATCGATCTTGAAGTCGCCGGTATGAATGAGAATGCCGACCGGAGTCTCGATCGCGAGGGCCACGCAGTCCACGAGCGAATGCGTGACGCGAATGGGCTCGATGGTGAAGGGGCCGATGGTGAACTTCTGCCGGGGCTCGATCTCGATGAGTTCGATATCGTCGAGAAGCTTGTGTTCGTCGAGCTTGCCTTCAACGTAAGCCAGCGTGAACTCGGTGGCATAGACGGGGACTTTGAGCTCGGAGAGAATCCAGGGCAGGCCGCCGATGTGGTCTTCGTGGCCGTGCGTCAGCACAATGGCGCGGACGCAGGACTTGTTCTCAATGAGATAGGTAATGTCGGGGACCACGATATCGACGCCGAGCAACTCGGTCTCGGGGAACATAAGGCCGGCGTCGATCACAATAATGTCGTCTTCGAAGCGGAGAGCGAGGCAGTTCATGCCGAACTCGCCAAGTCCGCCCAGGGGGATGATTTTCAGTTTCTTCGTTTGCATCTGTCAGTCTTGATGCTACCACCACCTGCCGTGGGGCATACGCCACCTGCGGTGGGGCAGACGGCGCTTGCGCGCCCGAAGACCCAAGGGGCCAATTCTAGAACTGACATAGCGGCCGTACTCGGCCAGGGGCGGCACAAGACGGTGCTTCACTCCACAAGGCTGCGGCGGCCAGTTCGAGATGCCAAGGGAATCCTCATTTCGAATGCTAGACTTTCGCAGGTGGCAATCGGGTGTCGTCTGCAGCGCACGGCAGCCTGGCGACAAACCGCCTCAGAGGAGAATCATGCCGGACCACTTGACCCATGATCCCAAAGACATGCCGAACCTGGATCTATTGCGCAGCATTGCCGTTCTTCTTGTTGTGGTTGAGCACATGCTGCTGGCGATGCATATCGTTCGGCTCGGCTACTGGACCGTTGACTGGATGGGAGTAGTTGGAGTTTTCATGTTTTTCGTGCATACGAGCCTGGTTCTGATGTGGTCGTTCGATCGTTCCCCGCATACGCTGGGTTTTTATCTGCGAAGGTTTTTCCGCATCTACCCGCTCTCCGTTGTTGTTTTGGTTGTGACGGTGGCCGCCCGCATTCCGACCATGCAGAATACCCTTGGCGATACTTATTTCCAGACGGGCGGTGCGTCCAACGTGATTTCCAACCTCTTGCTGGTGCAGAATCTGGTCAAGCCGGGCAACATTCTTGGCGTGATGTGGACTTTGCCGCTTGAAGTAGATATGTATTTCCTTCTCCCGTTCGTTTATTTTTTTCTTCGCAAGAATTTTTCCGTGTGGCCGATTTTTGCGCTCTGGCTATTTGCCGTGCTTTATGACCGTGGTACGTTTGCCGATGACACCAGCACTTTTGCCGTCTGCATTCCCTACTTTTTGCCGGGCATCATGGCTTGGGTGCTCTTTGCGCAGGTTCGGCCACGACTCCCAGCTTTTCTCATGCCGTGCCTGGTTGCGGCATTGCTTTTTGGCTTCATGATTCAACCGACCTGGCGACATGGCTGGTTGCTGGCGCTGGCTCTCGGTGTGACCCTTCCACTGTTCCATCAGATTCGCGGCAGGTGGCTGATACGCGGCAGCCACTCGCTGGCGCAATACTCCTATGGCATATACCTGATCCACCCCTTTTCCATCGCCCTTGGGGTGAACCTTCTCCACGGATTCAGCCTGGCGATCCGCATTTCGGCCATTGTGTGCTCTCTGGCTGCATTGGTGTTTGTGCTTCACCATACCGTCGAGAAGCCGATGATGAAGTTGGGCGCACGGCTGGCGCGGAAGATCGAACACCGCCAGGAGCTGGCGCATGCAACAAATTAAATCGCTTGTCCTGACCAAGTGCGTGTCGAAGAAGACTGCGAAGCGAAAACTTCATCGAGCGTCATGCTGGGAGCATGTCCGAGGATCACTTGCTCGACATAGGACTTGATCTGTGCCACTGCGTCGGACGGCTTGTAGCAGGGTCGCAGACCCGAAGGTCAAAGAGAAGATCGGGATTCACCTGCCGTGGCGTTCCCAGAAAGCGGCAGGATTGAGGATGGGGTAGGCGCCTGCAAGGGCGAGCAGGACTTTGTCGCCGGTGATCAGGTAATCGCAACGGCCGGCACGCAGGGTGCCGAGAACGAGCTGATCGGCCTTGTCGCGCAGAGATGGTTCGAAGTCCGTTTCGGGTTCGACGATTTCGGCCAGGAACATGAAGCTATCGGCGAGGTCGCGAATTTCAGAGGGCTTGAGCTTGATGCGGCGCAATCTGGGAAGAACGCGGATCATTTCGTCGAGGATGTAGCGGGAGAGCAGCAGATTGAGGGAGCCCAACTGGCAGGCGGCGAGGATGAGGCCGGGAATGCTGCCTGGGTATGCAAGCGCAGAAACCAGGACGTTCGTGTCGAGGACGACGCGAAGAGAGGCCATCAGCGCTTGTTTTTTCTGGTTCTTGCGACGGCGGCGTCGATCTCGGCGAAACCCTGTTCGGGAGAGATGCCGGCGTAAGCGTCTGCTACGCGGCTGCTCAACTGGTCAAAACGGTCACGCATGGCGCGGATGCGGGCGAACAGTTCAGCACCGACCAGTGCTGCGACGGGCTTGCCGTCCTTGCTTACGACAATCGTGTCGTTCCGGTATTGGACCTGGTTGAGCATCTCACCGAGGTTTTGGCGGAATGCTACGGCGTTCACTTCGGTGATCATCGGGCCCCTCCAAGTCATTATGACCAGTATGATCATTATGATCCAAGTCTGGCGCGATTGTCCAGCCCGATTTACCGGGCAGAGTGTCGAATCGAAAATCGCAACAAGGCGCGGATATTTCGACTTGATCAACCGACTCGATCAGCTCTTGGCAGCGTTGGCCACTAGCATGGACTTAAGAATCTGGTCGGAGACTTCAGAGACCGCAGCCGGGCTGTGCGAGAGGAAGAGCGTGTTGGTCTTGTCGCTCTCGCCAATTGACTTCAGCGTGTCGAAGTATTGCGTCACCAGCACCAGCTGCATCACTTCCTTCGAAGTTGCGCCCTCGACAGCTTTTTGGAATTGCTCGACGGAGAGCTGCAGGCCTTCGATGATGGCCTTGCGCTGGTTGGCGATGCCCTGGCCTTGAAGCGCTTTGCTTTCCGCCTCGGCCTCGGCCTTCTTGACGACAAGAATCTTTTCCGCTTCGCCGCGCGCGTTGGCTGCCACTTGCTCGCGCTGCGCCGCGTTGATGTCGTTCATGGCCGACTTCACCTTCTGGTCGGGAACGATGTCGGTGACGAGGACGTTGACGATCTCGTATCCAAAGGTGGCCATGTCGGCGTCGAGTTCCATTTTGACGGCCTGGGCGATGGAGGACTGCGAGGCGAAGACCTCGTCGAGCGTCATGCTGGGCACGTGACCGAGAATCACCTGCTCGACATACGATTTGATCTGTGCCACTGGATCGGAAAGCTTGTAGTAGGCGTCGTAGACTTTCTCTGGCCTTACGCGATTCTGCACCGAGATGGGGATGGTGACAAAGACGTTGTCTTTGGTCTTGGTCTCCATGGTGAGCGAGATCTGGTTGACACGCAGGCTGACGAGACCGGCGACGGAATCGAAGTAGGGCATCTTCCAATTCAATCCCGGCTCGGCGATGCGCAGAAACTTGCCGAAGCGAGTTACAACCGCCACCTGCGCCGTGCTGACGGTGAAGAAACTGCCCAAGATAAAGGTGAGACCGACAATCGCCACAATTGCAAGCAGAATGACAAGCAGGACGTCCATACGAACACTCCACCGCTGCCGATTGGAAGCTGGTGGGATTATACAAGGGGTGCGCATTCGCTTGCCGGGTTGAAGGCCTTGGACCGCCGCAATCAGCAACTGATTGACGGCGGCTGGCTCGGCTACTCTTCGTTTTCTTCTTTCTTCGGCTCACAGAAGCTGATCTTGTTTCCGAACGGGTCAAGAAGATTGAGTTGTTCGGTTCTCCAAAAGGTCTGCGTGATGCCCGGACGCCAATAAGAATAGTTCTTTGCCGATAACTCCGCATGGAGTTCGCGCACGCCTTCGAAGGTGACCTGAAAACGAGTACCGGGCGAGCCGTCTCCATAATGTTCAGACAGGTGCAGCACGAGGCCATCGCGCGACACCTGCATGTAGAGCGGCAGGTTGGGCTCGTAGCGGTGTTCCCAGTCAAGATGGAATCCGGCGTAATCGAGATAAAACTCGCGCGCCTTCTCGACAGAAAATATGCGCAGAATGGGGATGACCTGAACGGTGCGCTGACTCATGACAACGAAAGTAGCAAAATCCACATAGCCGACGCTACGGCTGATAAAGCCAGGCGCGATTGACCGCGGCGCCGCCGGGCCGCGAATACCCGCCAACAATCAATACCTCGCCATCGAGCAGCCTGGTCGCTGTGGAGAAGTAATAGGAGTCAAGGCTGATTCCCGTCGTGGGAAGGAAGGAGTTCGAGGCCGGGTCGTAGATCTCGGGGCGTTCCGCTCCTCCGGCAATCAGAACTCGGCCGCCATCAAGGGGCACAACAGCCTTCTTCAGCTTGAATCGCGTGAACTTCATCGGCGGTCCGGATGCGAACGTGCCGGAGATTGGGTCGTAGATATTTGTTGCTGCGGTTTTCGGTCCCCATGCGCCGCCAATCTGTCCGCCAGC
Source organism: Occallatibacter sp. (assembly GCA_049513795.1). Taxonomy (GTDB): domain Bacteria; phylum Acidobacteriota; class Terriglobia; order Terriglobales; family Acidobacteriaceae; genus Telmatobacter. The sequence continues at coordinate 11,854 of JBEKVS010000093.1, forward strand.
AATCAACAACCTGCCGTCGGGCAAGGGCGCCGCACCAAATTTCGTACGCCCGATCGCGAAGCGGCTGGCTGCGGTAAAGCGTCCTGTCGATGGGTCGTACAGTTCTCCTCCGGTTTCGCCCAAGGCAAGCACGTCGCCGTTTTTCATGGGGATCAGCGTGTTGGCGCCATCCATGTGCATGCCGCCGGTGGCTGAAAATGTTCGGGTGGATGGATGGTAGAGCTCCGCGGTTGCGGTGTGCCCGCTGGCAGAAGCATCGTCACCGCCGACAATCAGCACATCGCCATTCTGCAACCGGGCGGCATTGGCTCCCGCTCGTCTTGCAGTCATATTGCCAACCGCGGTGAATGTCCCGGAAGCGGGATCATAAGTCTCGGCGGTCGTCAGGTTGCACGAGCTATCGCACTCGGAGCCAGTCCCGCCGCCTGCGATCAAAACGTCTCCGTCTTTCAGAAGAGTGGCCGTGACGCCCCATCCGCGCGGTGACTTCATGCTGCCGGTACTTGTGAACTTGCCGGTGTGCGGATCGTAGACCTCTGCGTCCGGCTCGATCACCCCGTTTCGCGCCATCCCTGCCGCGATGAGAACTTTGCCGTTACGAAGAAGGGTTGCAGTGTGGTCGAAGCGTGGTTCGATGGTGTTGCCGGTCGCCACGATGCGCCCGGGAGAATCTGCCCGCACCGTTTGCTGGGGTCGAAACGAAAGAAGCAGGGCTGAAGCGAAACAAAATGAAAGAGTTGCCGCTATCGAGCGTCCCAAAGGAATTTTCATGCTCGAATCCTCCTCTGCCATTGGACGAGACGATGTGTTCCAGGGCATGCAACTAGCGGAGCAAGTCTTCCAGCGTGGTGCTGAGGCTCGTCCTGTCGTCGCGGTACTTCACGATAACCGGTGCGTAAAGGCTCAGGCCCCAGGCGTCGGCGTTAGCGTGCCCTCTGCCCTTGCCGACAGCCCGCGAGCCGGGAACGACCACCGCGTTCTCGGGAATAATGAGCGGCAGTTCATCCGCGGCACGGATGACTACCCCGTGCACCAAATCGTAGACCGGCGTGCCGCGGGTCAAGACTGTCCCTGCTGCGAGCACTGCGCCTTTGCGGACGATTGTGCCTTCGTAGACGCCTGTGTTTCCGCCCACCAGCACGTCGTCTTCAATGACCACGGGGCTCGCGTTGACGGGCTCGAGCACACCGCCAACCTGGGCGGCCGCGCTCAGGTGCACGCGCTTGCCGATCTGCGCGCAGGAGCCGACCAGTGCGTGCGAGTCAACCATGGTTCCTTCATCGACGTATGCGCCGGCATTGATGTACATGGGCGGCATGCAGACTACGCCGCGAGCCACATATGCTCCGGCACGGATCGAGGACCCGCCGGGCACCAGCCGGACGCCGTCGGCGGCCTTGAACTGACGGGCCGGGTAAGTGTCTTTGTCCACATAGGAAAGTCCCAAATTGGACGGACCAGTTAAACCTGAACCGGATGCAGGGTATTCAACCAGAGCGCCGAGCCGGAAACCCAGCAGGATGCCTTGCTTAACCCACGCGTTCACGCGCCAGCCAGTGGGCGTGCCTGAATCGGGTGAGGCGGCGCGGAGCTGGCCAGATTCTAAAGCTGCACGGAGGGAAAGGAATGCCTCCATTGCCTGCGAATCATCAACCGCCGCAGGGCCTGCGGCAAACAGCCGCTCGACGGACTTCTGAAGCTCAAAGAAAGGCATGCATACAGGTTACAGGCTGCGACGGACCGATCGCGGCGGAACTCGAAAGTCGAGGCCGCAAAGCGGGTTCCAAAAAAGTCAAAGCCTGCAACGAACGCCTGAGGACTCAGACGCAGAGCGGGAAATGATGCCGTGATGATGAACGTCTTCGTCGAGTCGCGCGGCGCAAGTCTCAGGCCGCCGACGGGTGCATCTGTCTTAGCTTCGCCTGGCCATTCAGGCTCACCTGCTGAAGTTTGAAGGAGTTTTTTCCCGAAGGGATCATGACCATCGGAACCGGAGCTCGGTCGGCCCGCGTGTGCAGGTTTTTCGACTCCAGCCAGGCGCACAGCCGCGGATCGTAAATCTCCGGCTCGTTTTGCCAGAACCCTGGATCCAGGCCGCACTGAATCTGCAGGTGATCGAGTTCCAGTTCGATCACAGAAATATTTCTCGGAAAGTAACGGCGAACGTTCGAGGCGCCTACATGAAGCCCGGTAAGGCCGCGACCCTTGCTCTGTGTTTTGACCACCATACGCGCCTGCTCTTCAATTCGGGATGAAGTCAGTTTAGGTAGCCCGTCTGGGGGCAACCCGTGCTGGAGTCGACAAAAACTGAAACCCAGGATCCGGATCGGGAATGAACGAAAAATCGCCCTATTTGGGACGATGCTGCGCCCCATTTCCTGTTTTTGTCAAGCTCAATTCGGAACACGCTTAGCACTTCTATTGCACAAGTATGTTCCTGTTATCTAAACAGTGTTTCGTCCGGGTAGATGCGCCGCACCAAGATTCGGGTTGCCCGAAAAAAACTCTCGGAGGAATCACAGGCAAGTTGCTCGACCATCGTCTCTCGACGCGGGAAATTGTTTTTCTCAATTGGTTTTTATTCAAATAAGAACCCGCATTGCAATCCACAAACCGGGTCAGTTTTTTGATCCGTTCCAAGTGCGAGCTTAAGAACAAAGAAAAGAGCGGCCGTGAGGTCGTTGTTCACAACCTCGCCAGCCGCTCATGTTTCTTCGCAGACTTTCTTCGTCTCTAGTTCTTGGCCGCTCTTGCACCGGCTGCTTTGGCATCTGCCTCGGTCATGAACTTGCCGTTCTTGGTAGTGCCGTACTCCTTGTCAGCCGACGCGTGGTAAACCTTGGTGTTCAGGTTGACCCAGACCATGCCCTTCGACTTCGCGCTGGCGATATCGCTCGCACTGGGCGGCGGGCTCTTGGGCGCTGTGGAGGCCTTGGTGGCGGTAGCCGCGGGTTTGGCCGTCGAAGCCGCAGCCGGCGTGGCTGCAGGGGTGGCGGCGGGTGCAGCTGTCTTCGCGGGTGCGGCAGCCGGAGTCGTGGTCTTGGCGGCCGGCGTCGCTGCCGGACTGGCTGTGGTGCCCGCAGCGGCGGCTTTGGTCTTTTTCTTTGACTTGGTGGTTGTCGTGGTTGAAGTCTGCGCCGATGAGCCTGTTGCAGGCGTTGTGGCCGTTTGAGCGATTACCAGGCTGGCAGAGAGCAGCGAGCCGAGAGCAAGCATGTGCAGGGATTTCATTTGAGTTGAAAGTTCCTTTCCATTCTTTCTGATCAAAGTATTTCGTTCTGAAAACGCGCCAAGCCGATCGGGGCCCGTCGCGGAGATCGAGGGAATTGCGGCGGTGCTCCGATGCCGTTACTTGGCCGGTTTCGCAGGCTGGTTGGCGATGATCAGCTTGCTGATCTTGGTGTAGGTTGCGGCGGGGACAATATTCTTTGACTTCAACTGCAACTTGTTGGCGTAGGGGCGACCGGCGATGATCTTTTGCGCATAGACGTCGCCCACGCCGGGAAGGGCCTTGAGCTGATCCTTGGTTGCGGTGTTGATGTCGACCAAGGGAGCAGCCGAAGCTGCGGCCTGTGCCGCGGCGCCCGCAGCATGGGGTGGGGCAGCAACCGAGGGCAGAGCGCTTAGTAGAGCGGCCGACAGCACCAGCAGCGCGATTGTGAAACGGGATGACTTCATTTGCTTCTCCTTATGGTTCTTGCCTGAGATCTTGTTGGATTGAAAGATGAAACCGATTTGCCGACGCCAGAAACGCCTTCCTGTGAATGGGCATCACCCTGATTCACGGGCAGATGAATGAAGGTGCCTATCCCTTCAGGCCTCCAAACAGGCTGGAGGCTTCGCCGAGCAATCCTCCCAGACCGCCCGAGGAGGCCGCTGCCTGGCCGGTCGCTCCGCTGCCGATGAGAGATCCCAGGATGCCCTGGAATTCGGGTGGAACGCGGGACAGTAGATGTTCGGAGACAAGCTGCTCTACCATCTGGGCCTGCTCGGGAGAAAGCCCAGCCTTCTGCTGCAACATATCGGAAACTTCACTCATGGCTCTTCCTCGTCTATTCCGTTGTTGGAGCACAGGGGAATCCCGTCGCGATGACTCCCAGATGCTGGGTTGAATTTTCGGGGGAGTATTCTTCCTCTGTTGAGAGGGGTTTTCTGTACCGGATACTAGCCGCTGACTCGCGGCTCGACAATCATAACGCCCGCTACGGTCGGAATGGCAAGCGGAAATTGGGCATTTTCGGATTTTTCACCTGGCTGCTGAGTCGATTCCTGGCCTTCCGGTCCGCGCATGCGGGCGCCGAGAGCTTTGAACCATCGCCGACACTCGACCGCCTGGAATGCTTCATTCGAGCATTGCATTTCGGAGGCGGAACTCCTATTCGTTAGGATTCGTTTGGCTTGTCTTGATCCACGGTTTGGTCCATGGATTGATCAAGCGCGCGACCAAGGGCTTCATTAAGGGCGGCGGCGACACCTCGTTGCTGCTCGCCGGTAATGCGGTTGAAAAAGGGCAAAGCGAGCGTTCGGCGCGCGATACCCTCCGTGACGGGAAGCTTGACGGCCGCGGCACTGGGGTGCGAACGCCACGCGGGCTGCAGATGAATCGGACCAAAGTAGCGCCCGGTCGCAATTCCGAGCCCGGCGAGGGCTGCATGAACGGAATCGCGGTCAACTGTCTCGGGGAAACGCACGACAAAGACGAACCAGCTGATTCTGCACTTAGGCAGGGCGAGGGGTGGGAGTTCGAGGCCGGGAATGGCCTGGGGAATGGCGCCGAGAAGTGAGTGGTATCTTTCCGCAGCAGCCCGGCGCAGCGCGAGGATTTCGTCGATGCGGGAAAGCTGAACGCGCCCCAGGGCGCAGGCGAGTTCCGATAGCCGGTAGTTGTAGCCGGGTTCGGCCATGTCGAGCCAGTTTCCGGTGGCCTTTCGCCCCTGGTTGCGCAGGCTGCGCAGGCGCGCGGCGTAGGCTGGGTCCCGAGTCAGCACCGCGCCGCCTTCTCCCGTGGTCATTTGTTTATTCGGGTAGAAACCCAATACCGCCAGGTCGCCGAAGCTGCCGGCGCGGCGGGCTCCTGGTAAGGCGCCATCCGTCGCGCCGAACTCCGCTCCAATGGCTTCGCAGGCGTCTTCAATCACGGCTAGCTCGTGGCGCTGCGCGATCGCTAGCAGCGCGTCCATCTCCGCGGGAACGCCAAATGTGTGGACCACGAGCAAAGCGCGCGTTCGAGGCGTCACGGCAAGCTCAACCGCTTGCGGATCGAGATTCAGCGTGATGGGGTCGATCTCAACAAAGACCGGCGTCGCGCCAACCTGGAGCACGGCATTCGCCACGGCAACGAACGCGAATGAAGGCAGAATGACTTCGTCGCCCGCGCCAATTCCCAATGTGAGTAGGGCCAGGTGCAGGCCGGCGGTGCCGGAGCTGACAGCCACAGCGTGAGGGACGCGGTGATAGCCAGCCAACGCCGCCTCAAAGGCCGGAAGCTCTGGGCCGAGGCTGAGATTTGGAGTGCGCAGGACACCCGTGACGGCGTCGATTTCAGCTTGCGTGATGTCGGGGGATGAGAGAGGGATTGTCATGGAGGGTTGACTTTCGAGGTCTCCCATCCTTGAATCAAGAAACGATTCAAGGATGGGGCACCCGGCCCTCGATGGCTCCGGGGTGAGTCTTGCCATTTCGGCTTCATGCCTCATGGGGTTCGTGAACATCTTCGGGCAACGGCGCCGGCGGCTTGATGAGGAGCCCTTCCAACTGGGCCGTTGCAAGGACGTGGGCAATGGTTTTGGCGGCGGTACCGTTGCCATAGGGGTTGGCTATGCCGGCGAGGGAGCTGCGAAACGCTGGGCTCAATGCG
>JBEKVS010000094.1:0-17502 GCA_049513795.1 Occallatibacter sp.
ATTCGTGGCGAATTCATTCTTACTGTCCGCAGTCGTGGCCTGGGGACAGCAACATGCAACGCCACAGTCGGCGGGACCGGACCTTAGCTTCCCCACCGTTCTTTATGGAGCTGCCTATTACAACGAGTACATGCCGGGCGATGACGCCGATCATGTGGCGCGGCTCGCGAAAGACGTCGAATTAATGAAGGCCGCGGACCTGAACGTGGTGCGCATGGGCGAGTCGACGTGGAGCTTGTGGGAGCCTGAGGACGGGCGCTTCGAATATGAATGGATGGACCGCGTTGTGGACGCCATGGGTAAGGCCGGCATCAAGGTGATCTTGGGGACGCCCACGTATTCAATCCCCGCGTGGATGGCGCATCAGCATCCGGAGATACTCGCCGATCGCATTCCAGGCGGGATGTTCGGCGGACAGCCGATTAAGAGCGCTTACGGAATTCGCCAGAACATGGACACGGATTCACCGGCCTATCGGTTTTATGCGGAGCGTCTGATTCGTCACATCGTTGCTCATTACAAGGACAATCCAACCGTGATTGGCTGGCAATTGGATAATGAAACGTCCAGCTATGACGCGGCAAATCCGGATGTGTTTATTGGATTTCAACATTATCTTGAAAAGAAATTCGGAACTCCGGAAGCGCTGAGCAGGGCCTGGTTTCTCAACTATTGGGGCGAGAATCTGCACACCTGGGAAGACCTGCCGAAACGCGACGGGACCATATCCACCGGATACAAACTGGAGTGGACGCGCTGGAGCCAGATGCGGGTCACGGATTTTCTTCATTGGCAGGCTGCACTGGTGCGGGAATGCGCTGGCGCCGGCCAATTCATCACGACTGATTACGGCGGCATGATGCGGCGCGACGTGAACGAACCCGCGGTCGCCGGCTCGCTGGATATTGTTGCCGACAACATTTACCACGGCACGCAGGACCATTACGATGGCTCGTTTCAGTCTTTGCAGAGCGACTATTCACGCTCCGTCAAACACGCCAATTTTCTGGTTACCGAGACCAATGCGCAAACCATCGGCTGGACCTCACAGAGTCAGTATCCGCCTTATGACGGACAGCTTCGCGAGGATGTCTACACGTATCTGGCCAACGGCGCGAACATGGTGGAGTACTGGCACTGGGCCTCGATTCATGGGAACCAGGAGACTTACTGGAAGGGCATTCTCTCGCACGATCTGGAGCCCAATCGGGAATACGCGGAGATGAGCAAGACCGCGCATGAGTTGCAGAAGATCGGCCCGCATTTGGTGGGCTTGCAGGTTCATAACCAGGTGGCTATATTGTGGAGCCGCGACTCGGCCAACGCGATCAGCTTCATGCCCTATGGCGGCGGCGTGCCGTCGCGGAGCTGGACGGGAGAGCCGGATGGCTACGCTTCTGTTGTGCAGCAGATGCACAAGGCGCTCTATGAATTAAATGTGGGCGCGGATTTCGTGTTTCCGGAGACACAGGATTTCTCGCAATACAAGCTGCTGATTGTGCCCGTACTCTATATTGCCGATGACGCGCTTTTGCAACGCATCTCGGACTATGTGAAGAACGGCGGCCATGTCGTCATGACTTTCAAGAGCGGATTTGCCAACGAGAACTCGGCTGTGCGCTGGGTGCGCGCGCCGGGCCCGTTGCGCGAGGCCGCGGGAATCAGTTACCAGGAGTTTTCCAACCTCGAACAGCCGCTGGCGCTCAAAGACGATCCCTTTCATGCGGGCGTAGATAACAAGGTCTCGTACTGGGCTGAGTTACTGATGCCGGAGCATGCCAAGCCTCTGGCGTATTACGATCATCCTTTCTTCGGCAAGTGGCCGGCCATTACCGAGAATGAATTCGGCAAAGGTACGCTGCTTTATGAAGGGACTTATCTGTCTGACGCCCTGCAGACGGCGGTCTTGAAGGGCGCGGTCGAGAAGGCTGGACTTACTAACTCCGACCAGCAGTTACCGGCGTCAGTTCATGTGCAGCACGGCGTCAATCGGCTTGGCAAGCGGATTCACTATTACTTCAACTATTCTGGGGGCGAGGTTAAAGCGCCCTACACTTATTCAACCGGCAGCGATTTGCTGGATGGAAAGTCGATAACTCAAGGAGCTTCCATCACGCTGGCGCCGTGGGACTTGGCAATTATCGAAGAGCAATAGGAACGTAGCTGCCGGAACAAATCGCAAGCATGCGGACCTATCCAAGTCCGCACGGGTGCTATGATTTTCGGCAGCAAGCACTTCGGGCGCCGCAGTTGCCCGAACAGGAGTCAGAGCCCATGAGCATCCTGCTTCAACCGTGGTCCTTGTTGTTATTTGCGGTGGTCATGTTCTTTGTCTTTTTCGCGATGGGCGCAAAAGAGGATTACAAGCCTGTGACACCATTGACACGCTGGATCATGGCGGGGCTCTTTGTGGCGATTGTGGCCTTTGGAGTAATCAGGGTATTCAAAACACACTGAGACCGCAACTGAAATCCGCTCCATTCTGGGACCCATGTCGCGTGAATCATCATGCATTTGTGTCCAACGGGCAACCCGTTATGCAGCAACTTTACGGAGAAAAGCGCAGGGTTCAGTCCGCGCTGGGAACAAGCGTCCCGTCGGCGAGCACGCCAGCTTCAGCGGGTAACTCAGAGTTCACGGGCGCGCCCTTCGCTGTGCCCTGCTGGAAAGGCAGAAAAACGGAAAATGCAGTTCCGCTGTGACCGGGCCGCACGGTGCTCCAAACGCGCACCTGGCCGCGGTGGCGCTCCACCAGCTGCGCCACAACCCACATGCCGAGGCCGGTTCCGGTCTCCGACTTGGTGGTGAAGAACGGCTCGAAGATGCGGCGCATGGTGGTGCGGTCCATGCCCACCCCGGAATCGAGAAAGGTAGCGCGCATGCCCTCAGTCGAGCTGTCTGTCCAACTGCGTGAAGGGCGCAGGCGGATGACGAGCCGGCCGCTCTTGGGCATGGCGTCAATGGCGTTCGAGATCAGGTTGGCAAATATCTGTTGCGCCTCATTGGGCATGCAGGAGACTTCACCCTCACGCACCACTTTAAATTCCACGGTGACGTCGGCCGCTCTGAGTTTGGCGCGAAACATGCTTAGCACCGAGTTAAGAACCTCGGAGAGGCAGACAAGCCTGGGCTCGCCGGTCTGGCGATGGAACTTCAGCGTCTGCTGGGTGATCATCGAAACGCGCATCAGCTGGTCCAGCGCGTCCTTGGCAAGCTTGCGGGCGGATTCAGAAGTGTCGGTGAGAGTGATGAGGAAGAGCAGATTGGAGACGGCCTCCAACGGGTTGTTGATCTCGTGGGCGACCGAGGCGGCGAGGCGTCCGGCGATGGCCAGCTTCTCGGCGCGCAGCATGGCTTCTTCCGTCAGCTTGCGGTGGGTGATGTCGGCGAGTACGCCCACCACGCGGGTCACGCGGCCTTCGTCGTCGGTCTGGCCCTTCCCTCGCGATTCAAGCCAGCGGGCCGACCCATCGGGCCACAAGACCCGGTATTGCATGGCATATTCGAGCTGGCCGGCGCGGGCCTGTGCAATTGCCGCTGTAACCGCCTCGACATCATCAGGGTGGATGATGCTCAGCCACGAATCGAAACTTGGCTCGATGGAGCCCGGCTCGCGACCCACGATCCGATAGACCTCATCCGACCAATGGATTCTGCCGGCCTTCAGATCCCACACCCATAGGCCCATGCTGTTGGCCTGCAAGGCGACCTGCAGCATGGAGTCACGATCGCGCAACGCCTCAGAGGCTTTGGCGCGCTCCTCTGCAAGTTGGCGCTCGGCGTTAGCCAGGCTCAGATGCTGTTGCAATTCACGCGTGGCCAGCTTGGCGCGCTGCTGCGCCAGTCGCCGGATCGTCCAGCCGAGCAGGATAGAGATGGTGAGAAATACGGAAAGGCGGAGTTCTTCTCTCGCATTTCCGATGGAGAACCGGACCTGCGCTTTGGTGAGAAACAGGTCGACCAGAATCGCTTCAGTAAGGGCGCTCGACACGCCGCCCCACATGCCCAGGAACCAGGCGCTGAGAATCACTGTGGGGAAGGCGAGCAGCAGCGGGAAAGCGCGCAGGGGCGAAATGGTGTAGGTGACGGTGACGGCCGTGATGGCCGCCGCGCACCCCAAAGCGCACCGGACCGCCCATGGTAACAGTTCCAGGGCGGAGACGCTTGTCCACTTTCTCAGGTTCGTTCGAAGCATGCTTACCGGGTGGCTGCCCCCCCTGAGCCAAAGCGTACAGGCGAATGCCCTGGCCCGCAGTTACACCTTTCGTGGCGCGAGAAACTATGCAGAATAGATGCCGTGAGAGTGCGCCAGGTTTGCCGGATGCAGAGAATTATTTGTTGCAACGTTTGATTCTCAAGCAGGGAATAAGAAGGAAATGAATGGGATGCTGTCGGGAATCGGATGCTGCCGAGTTTTGCCTCGTCCGCTCATTGGTCCCTCAGGCCGCGGGTGTACGCATGGCCTCGAGCGCCCCGCTTAGATCGGCGGCGAGAGATTGCTGAACCTCCTGGTTCAGCTTTCTGTCGCGCTGGGTCAGGTAGAACACGTCGATGGCAGTTTCGCCTTCAGTGTCGATGAGCGCGACCTTGATGTCGCATTGGTGTGCCGCGAGCCGGAGCCCGATCTGACGCAGCAAACCCGGCACGTCTTGCGAGATGACCTGCAAGAGCGTCGAGTGGGTCGAAGACTCGGTGTCGAACTCGAGGCGCGTGGCGACCTCCACCTTCAGGTGCGAGGGATGGTTCAGATGGCGGCGGGCTTCCAATAGCTGTTCCACGGAAACCTTTTGCGCCACAACGTCGCGAAGATTGGCCAGGAAGCGATCCTTCTCGCTGGGGTTCAGTTCCAGAGTGTGGAAGACGTCGGTGAAGTGGAACGAATCGACAATGACGCCGGCTTCATTCGAGAACGCTCCCGCTTTGACAATGTTCATGCCCCACGCGGCCAGGGCTCCGGCAACGTCGGCAAACAGGCGCGTGCGGTCGCGCGTGATCACGGTCAGATCGAAAAGCTGGCGATTGGGGTGCAGGTCGAGTTGAACCGGGTCATCGTCCAGATTGAGCGCCATCTGGAAGTGATGGCGAATCTGTTCCGGCAGGCGGGTTTGCAGATAGCGCTGGGGCAGCCCTTCGAGGAACTTGCGCAGGTCCTCGTATTGCGTGGCCGGGACCATGGAGCGGATGCGATTGAGCAATGTGGGATCGATGGCCGCGTGGTAGCGCACCTCATCGACCGAGCGGTCCATGAAGTTGGCCGTCGACATATAGAACTGCCACAGGTTCTCGGCCTTCCACGGCGTGAGCGCGTCGGGGTTGACGGCCTTGATGTCGGCGAAGGTCATCAGCGTGAGCATCTTCAGCAACTGCGGATTGCCGATCTTCTCGGCAAAGCCGCGCACGTTTTCGGGATCGAAGATGTCGCGGCGCAGGGCGAGGGACATTTCCAGATGCAGGCGAATCAATTTTAGAATGGCTTCGCGTTCTTCGGTGTCGAAGTCCAGGCGCGCGAGAAAGGCGTCAGCCAGCTCGACACTTTGGCCGGCGTGCTCGCCGGTGCGGCGGGCCTTGCCGGTGTCATGAAGCAGAAGCGCAAGCAGGAACAGGTCGAGGCGGTCGATCTCAGGGAGCAATTGGGCCAGGCGCTGCTCGTAGTCGTGGGTGGGCTGGCGCAGCGTGTGCACGTTGTCGATGGTGAGAAAGGTATGCTCGTCGACGGTGTAGCGGTGGTAGCTGTCGCGAATGACCAGGGCATCAATGCCGTGGAATTCGGGGATGAGCATCTCCAGGACGCCGAGGGCATGCATGGTTCTCAACGCATGAGCGGCGTGGGGTCCAAGCAGCACTTCGCGCAGCGCGTTCCACAGATACGGCCCTTCGGGAATGTGGATGGCGAGGGCTGGCAACGCGTCGGTAATGCGGTCTTCGGCGGCCTGCGAAAGCGTGTAGCCATGCGTGGCCATGAGCGAGAAGATGCGCAGGATGGCGCTGGTGTCGTTGAATTGGGCGCCGGGGGCGATATCGATGCGGCCCTGGTCGAGCATGAAGTCGGTTCCAGCAATGGGCGTGCGGCGGCGGCGGAACTGCTTGTAGAAGCTGACCGGCGCGGGGAGATGCTCCATGAGCAGCGCGGCGCGGCGATAGATGATGCGGGCGTGGCGATAGTAGGTCCGCATCCAGTAGCTCGGGTCGGCCGTCCCGCGGGTCTCAAGGCCGATGGAGTTGGCGGCGGCTTCGTCCTGCGATTGCCAGTCAAGCGTGTTGTCGTCGCGGCCGTGGCGGAAGTGGAGAAAACAGCGTGCGGCGGCAAGAAAATCGAAGGCGGCTTCGGCGTCGCCGCGCGCGCTTTGGAAGACGCCGCCGCGCTGACGGGGCCACTCTTTGGTCTCCTTGAGGTGAAACAGCAGGGCGAACCAGACGGCGAGGTGATAGTCGCGCAGGCCGCCGGGACACTCCTTCAAGTTGGGCTCGAGATGGAAGATGGTGTTGCCGTATTTGGCGTGGCGGGCGCGGGCAATCTCGCCCAGCTTCTGGGTAATGGTGTTCCACTCGCTCAGAATCAAACCGGGTAAGACAGTCTGGTGGAGTTGCTGGTAGAGCGGGAACTGCCCGGCCAGAAAGCGGCGATCGAGCGTGGCCAGCGTGAATTCCAGGTTATCGGGGTCGAAGCGGCCGGCTTCCTTCACGGTGCGGGAGCTGGGGCTGGCTCGGAGGCCGATGTCCCACATGCCTTGAATGATGGCGCGGACTGACTCCTTGGACTGTTCCTCGGTTTTCTCATCGGAAAAGGCAAACAGCACATCGATGTCCGAGTAGGGAAACAGGTCTTTGCGGCCATATCCGCCCAGGGCAAGCAATGACACATTCGGCGCCGGCTGGCCAGCAAACGCCCGGCGCCACATTTCAATGAGGATACGGTCGACGATTGCGGAGCGCCTGCGGATGGCGGCGGTGCCGTCCCCGGTGCGCTCGCAGGTCTGGCGCACCAGCGCCATCTCCCGCGTATACTGCTCCCGAAGATCGTCAACCGCCAAGGCGACTGGATTCATGAGGTTTTGTGTTTGGCCTGCCGAAGCACGAAGGGATTGTTAACAGGATAAGCGATTTTCTTGCGGATGAGGAGATTTGATCTGGCTACGAGAATTACTCTGGTCCAAATGAGAGAACCAGGCCGAGTTGACCGCCTTCGAGGGCCGCGGCCTTTTCAGCAAGGTCGGGGCGGGGTAGCAGATTTTAAATAGATAGCACCAGGTGCTACACTATGATTGCTGCGACTGACTCCGGATTGTCGGACCGAGTATTCAAGACGGCCTGGTTTTCCAGGGCAGCCAGAAAGGCTCACATCGCCGATGTCGAGCTTTGTTCAGCCATCCGGCAAGTGATGGCGGGCCAGGCCGACGATCTGGGCGGTGGGGTCGACAAGAAGCGACTGGGCAAGAATCTATACCGCTCAATCATTGTGGCGAGGGGCGGCCGGTATTGGGTCTATGCCTACCTTTTTGCGAAGAAGGATCGGGCGAATATCGAGGACAAAGATCTCGCGAATCTCCGCGCATTTGCCGCCATCTTTGCAAGGAAAACAGACGCCGAAATCGGGATGGAATTGCAGCTCAAAGAGCTGCGGGAGATATGCCATGACGAGGAAGCTGAAGTATAAGAGCGAAATATCTGAAGCCATTCATAGCAGCGTTTCGGGGATGTACCGTGCTGGAACCATCGACAAGGCGACGATGCGGGAGTTCGATGAGTCCTGCCTGTCGGTTCCCGCTGAGATGGAACCTAAACGAATCAGGAGGATTCGCGAGAGCCAGCGGGTGAGCCAGCCGGTGTTTGCGCGCTATTTGAATACAAGCGAGTCGACTGTGGAGAAGTGGGAGTCGGGCGCAAAGAAGCCCAGCGGCATGGCGCTGAAGCTGTTGGACGTCGTAGAGAAGCACGGGCTGAAAGTGCTCGCCTGACCGGAAACATTCGTAGTATCTGTCCAGAAGCCAGGCGCGTTGAAGGGTACGGGCTTCAGCCCGTACGTTGAGAGCGGGTTCTGGCATTCGGCTTTAGCCGCTGAGGGAATGCGGACCCAGGAAAAACCCTCCGCACCCTTCTACGCAAGCAGAAGTTTTTTGACAGGTTCTTACAGGGTCGAGCTCTCCGACCCCGGTCTGAAGGTCCAGGTCAGAGGTACGCAAGGGGCTTGCTGGCCGGGATTAGAGCGCCGTCTCCCCGCGTTCGTCGTTGCGGATGCGGATGGCTTCCTCGATGCGGGTGACAAAGATTTTTCCGTCGCCGATGCGGCCGGTGCGCGCGGCGCCGACGATGGCCTGAACTGCTCTCTCCTTGATATCGTCGGTGACGACCAGCTCGATCTTCACCTTGGGCAGCAGGTCGACCGTGTATTCGCGTCCGCGGTAGAACTCCGTGTGCCCCTTCTGGCGGCCATGGCCGCGGGCCTCGAGAATGGTCATGCCTTCGATGCCTGCTTCGAGCAGAGCATCTTTTACAGCATCCAGCTTGGAAGGCTGGAGAATGGCTTCAATCTTGAGCATGTTCAAATTGCCTCGCTTGACAGCGTAACAGGCGGAACGAAGGTTGGGCTGCTCCCGCGCAAATGTTTTGCTTCGGTGACTTGATCATCCCGAATCGCAGCGGGCAAGCGATGCCCCTTTTGAGGCTTTGCATGGAGCAGGCCTTTGAATAGCCTGTTGGCGAAGACGTTGCGATTCACTCGGGGCGGACCGCGCACAAGGTCGGGTTTGCGGGGAGCAAATGTGCTCAGTTCCCGATGGATGCAATGGAGTTATACTAGCTGCATGGCGACGATACCGGAGCGGGATCATTACCTGTTCGGCAACCTTGAAAGCAGCGGAAAAAACCGCGACAAGCTCAAGGAAGTGACCTACGGCTTTGAAGAGCCGGAAGGGGTCTTTCTCACCTCGCTTGACTTTGCCGTGAACTGGATCCGCAAGAACTCGGTGTGGCCGATGACTTTCGGCCTGGCCTGCTGCGCAATTGAAATGATGTCCATGGGCGCGTCGCGGTTTGACCTGGCCCGTTTCGGCGCCGAGGTCTTCCGGCCGTCCCCGCGGCAGTCTGATTTGATGGTGATCGCGGGCCGCGTGTCCAACAAAATGGCGCCTGTCATCCGCCGCCTCTACGATCAAATGCCGGAACCCAAATGGGTGATCTCCATGGGCGCCTGCGCCACTTCCGGCGGCGTCTTCAACAACTACGCGCTGTTGCAGGGCGTCAACCAGGTGATTCCCGTGGACGTTTATGTACCTGGATGTCCACCGCGTCCCGAGCAACTCCTGTACGCTATCACGCTTCTACAAGAGAAGATTCAGCGTGAACCGCGCAGCTTGCTGAAGACGCTCAATGCCAGCTAACAATCCAGATGACTGGGAATCTTTCGAAATTCTCACGCAGGCGGAAATCCCTATCCAATCGGCTTTTCTGGACCGGGTTGCCAAGGTAAGTAAATTCTCGTGAGCGCGGGCAACTGTCGAGCCCATTTCCATGGGGAAGTTTACAACTCGATGAAAAAAATGTTCGGCGGGAATGGAGCTATGGTATTTTTAAGATTGCTGTAGGGCCACCGAACGATCTGTAGTATTGAGCGGATTGGAGTTAGTCCGAGCCGAGTTGTCAGTCTGTAGCAGCTTCCATTGAATGGTTGCGGAGGAAAAAAGAATGCATTCTCGTGTTTCGAAGTCGTTGAGTTGGGTTCTGGCGTTGGGTATTTTTGTGGCGCTTCCCGTTGTTCTCACAGCCCAGGATCCGGCCAAACCTGCCGCGAAGCCCGCGACGGACGATTCTCCCTCGAAGTGGGACATCTTCGCCGGCTATAGCTATCTGGCTCCGCATGGGACCGTGGGTGCGCAGACTCCATATCCCTTCACGGGCCAGGCCATCGACTACGGCTCAATTCTCAGCGTGGCCCGCTATTTCAACAACTATGTCGGTGTGCAGCTTGAAGCGGACGAGCACATTCTGAACCAGACGCCTTATTCGTGGCCGAGTTGCGGGGGTTGCGGGTCGACCTACTCGAACGACGATTTTTCCGGCGGCGGCGGCGGTTTGATCTTCCGCTTCCCGGCGGCAGATGTTACGCCCTTCGTTCACGGCCTTGTAGGACTTGAGCAGGGTGGTGTCTGGACCGGCGGCGACAAATTTGGAGTTGTTCTTACGGCTGGTGGCGGCATGGACTACAAGACGCCATTTTTCAACCATCATCTTTCGATCCGCATCTTTCAGGCCGATTATCAATATACCCACGAGGACTTCTCGCCCGGTTACCGCGGCAACTTCAACATGGCTCGCTTGAGCACCGGCTTTGTTTACAGCATCGGGACCATCAAGCCGCCGCCGCCCATCACGCTGGCTTGCTCGGCCAGCCCCTCAACCCCCGTTTTTCCCGGCGACCCGGTGACCATTACCGCAACCGCTGGCGACGTGTTTCCCAAGCTGAACGTGCTTTACTCCTGGTCGGGAACCGGCGCTTCGGGTACGGCCACAACGACGACCATCGCGACCGGCTCGCTGGCTCCCGGATCCTACACGGTGAAGGGTTCAGTGAAGGAAGGCAAACCGGGCAAGGAAGGCTTGAAGCCGGGCCAGAGCGCGGACTGCTCAGCCAGCTTTACCGTCAAGCAGTTTGAGCCGCCGACCATCAGCTGCTCGGCCAATCCAACCAACCTCAAGCCAGGCGACTCCAGCACCATTACCTCGGTTGGCATGAGTCCGCAAAATCGCCCGCTGACTTACTCCTATACGGCATCGGCTGGAACGGTGAGCGGAACTGGAACTTCGGCGACGTTCTCTTCGACCGGCGCCCCGACGGGAGCGGCAGAGATCACTTGCAAGGTGTCGGACGACAAGGACCAGGTTGCAACTGCAACCACCAGCGTAACCATCACGGCTCCGTATGTTCCTCCGGTGCCACACACCAAGGAACTTTGCGCAATCACCTTCGACAAGGACAAGAAGCGCCCGACCCGCGTGGACAACGAAGCCAAGGCTTGCCTTGATCAGGTGGCCCTCGATCTGCAACAGCAGAGCGATGCCAAGGCGGTTGTAGTGGGCGAATCGGATGCCAAGGAGAAGGAGAAGACTGCCAAGGAAACAGCCATCCAGAGCAAGCGCAAGCATCCCAAGCCAGTCATGGACGATGCCGCGCAGCGCGCTGTCAACTCCAAGGAGTACCTGGTGACGGAGAAGGGCATTGATGCTTCACGCGTCAGCGTCGCGACCGGAACCACGGACGGCCAATCGGTGGAAGACTACCTGGTGCCCGCTGGCGCAACCTTCACGGCTGACGTGAATGGCACCACGCCGGTGGATGAGACGGCAGTCAAACCCGAGGTGCGCAAGCCCCTGGGCATGAAGCCGGTTCACCACAAGAAGGCTGCGGCTCAGTAGTCGACGGAGCAAGGCTGCTCTCGGGCTGCGAACACAATGAAGCCGGCATTCCCGCACTCGCGGGAATGCCGGAATCGATTCGTACGATTCCTTTCTCAACCATTTAAGGCTGACCGGTAAGAGGGTCAGCCTTATGATTGATTGTGAAAGCCTTTTCGACCATCGTGACTGGGCAATTCTATGAAGTGTTTCAGGAGCCCGCTGCTTCAATGAGCTGTTCGCGGATTGGCTTTAGATTCGCCCGAGGTCGCCGGGTTCTCACGTGGACCTCCACACTTTTATTTATCTTCTCCGCTTCGCGGTTGTCGGTCACCCAGTCAGCCTGGCCATCCATTGGACCGGACGGCGGCGACGCACGGGCTTTTGCTGCGGTTCCGGGTCAGCCTGAACACCTCTATCTGGGCACGGTCGACAGCTGGATCTATGAATCATTCGATAAGGGACTGACCTGGAGCCGGCTCGCCAAGCTGGATGCATCAGACGACCTGGTGCTGGACAACCTGGTTGTCGATTCGTCCGACAAAGCCACGCTCTTCGTTGCCGGGTGGAAGATTGGCCAGTCCGGCGGCGGTTTATGGATAAGCCACGATGCGGGCAAGAGCTGGAACGAGGCTGCCGGCCTGCACGAACAGGCGATATTCTCCCTCACCCAGGCGCCATCTGATCCAAGAATGATCTTTGCGGGAACGCTCGAAGGAGTGTACCGCTCGGCCGACTCCGGAGCGACCTGGACGCTGATCAGCCCGTCAGGCAGCAAGGAGATTCACGAGGTCGAATCGCTGGCCGTGGACCCCACGAATGCGGAGATCATTTATGCCGGCACGTGGCATCTGCCATGGAAAACAACCGATGGGGGCAAGAACTGGAAGAGCATCAAGCAGGGAGTGATTGAAGACTCCGATGTGTTCTCCATCATCATCGATTCGGCCAAGTCAAGCACGGTGTTTTTGAGCGCATGCAGCGGCATCTACAAGAGCGAAAACGGCGGCGGGATCTTCCGCAAGGTCGCGGGAATACCCACGGATGCGCGCCGAACCCGGGTGTTGATGCAAGACCCCCACGACCACGAGATTGTCTACGCCGGAACTACCCAGGGGCTCTACAAGACGGTCGACGGGGGCAAGAGTTTCACCGCCATGACGGGGCCGGAAGTGATTGTGAACGACGTCTTTGTGGACCCCAATGACACCGACCGTGTTCTTCTCGCGACCGATCGGGCGGGCGTACTGGCGAGCAAGGACGCGGGGCAGCATTTTTCCGCTTCGAATCAGGGATTCTCGGAACGCAAAGTCGGCGCGCTGCTGGTGGATCGCACCAGCCCTGCGCGCCTTTTCGCCGGCGTGCTCAACGACAAGACCTACGGTGGCGTGTTCGTTTCCACCAACGGCGGCGAGGGCTGGGAGCAGATTGGCGCGGGCCTCGAGGGGCGCGACGTTTTCGCGCTTGCGCAGGCGCCGGGTGGGACCGTCGTTGCCGGTACGAATCACGGCATTTTCGCGTTGATGGAGCATCCGGACGATGGCGGCGGGCCGCGCTGGGAGCCGAGAAATACCATCGCCAACGTGCTCAACAAGCCGGTGATGCATGTGTATCTGGGCAAGCACATCAATGTGATGAAGCTGGTGAAGGCGCCTCTAATCTCCTTGGAGAGCAAGGCCAATGCGCTCGACGTTTCCGGAGATGTCTGGCTGGCCTCGACCGGCATTGGATTGCTGACCAGCAAAGACCAGGGCGCGAGCTGGCAAGGCGGCCCGGTCAGCGGCTCGGTCGGCTACCTTGCCGTTTGCACGTTTGGGTCGACCATGGTCGCGGCGCGCGCTGACGGGGTGGTTGTGTCGCGCGACGCCGGCGCGGACTGGATGCCGATGTCTGTTCCCCTGGCGCTCACGCGCATCCACCAGGTGGCGTTTTCTTCCGATGGCACGCTGTGGCTGGGCGCGCGCGAAGGAGTTTACTTCACCAAGGACCTGGGCAAGAAGTGGATGTGGATCGAGCGGCTGCCGTTCCGCGATGTGGACGATCTTTCCTACGACGCGGAGCTGGGGCGGGTGCTGGTCAGTTCGCACGGCAGCGATCAGATTTACGCCATCGACCCCAAGACGCTGACCTGGAAGTGGTGGCAAACCGGCTACAAAATTGGCCTTGCGCGCGCGGCCGGCAATCGCATCCTGGCTGCATCTCTGTTCGACGGCGTGGTGGTCGAGCCGCTGGCGGTTGCGATCAAGACCGGGCAGAAGTAAACAGGCCCTGAGCCGCACTCGCGGCTTTCTGTCGACCAACTTTCTATACCACCCTTGTTTACCAGCTTTCTGTACCGCCCTCGTTTACCAGCTTTCTGTATCATTCTTATATGCAGACCGAGATTGCGGAATCCCGACCACCCGCTCCTTTTCGAAGCCATGACCCTCGCCTGGAACCCATTGCCTCCAAAGTGCTGGCGGGCGAGCGGCTGGATTACCAGGATGGATTGGCGCTCTACGGGTCGCCGGATGTGCTGGCCGTCGGCTGGCTGGCTAATCATGTGCGCGAGCGGATGCACGGCGATGTGACCTACTTCAATGTCAACCGGCACATCAATCCCACCAATGTCTGCGTGGCGGCCTGCAAGCTGTGCGCGTTTGGGCGCAAGAAGGGCGACCCGGCCGGCTACACCATGGCCCTTGAAGAAGCCTACGAGACGGCTGCTTCCGGCTACTCCGAAGCGGTGACGGAGTTCCACATTGTCGGCGGACTGCATCCTGACCTGCCTTTCGAATATTTCCTTGACCTGGTTGCGGGCCTGAAGCAGCGCTTTCCTAAAGTGCATATCAAGGCGTTCACGATGGTCGAGGTCGCGTACCTGGCGCGGCGCGCCAAGCTGACCATTGAGCAGACGCTGATCAAGCTGCGCGAGGCCGGCGTGGATTCAATGCCCGGCGGAGGCGCGGAGATATTTGCGGCGCGCGTAAGGTCGATCATCTGCGATCACAAGATCGACGGCGACGAATGGCTTGAGACGGCGCGCATGGCGCACAAGTTGGGCTTCAAATCGAACGCGACCATGCTCTACGGCCACATAGAGAACGACGAAGACCGCGTTGACCATTTGCTGAAACTGCGCGCGGTGCAGGATGAGACAGGCGGCTTCCAGACGTTTATCCCACTGGCGTTCCATCCTGAAAATACGCCGCTCGATCATCTGCCCGTGACCACGGGGTTGACCGACATTCGGCAGATCGCCGTGAGCCGCTTGCTGCTGGATAACTTCCCGCACATCAAGGCTTACTGGCAGATGCTGACGCCGAAGATCGCGCAGATTGCCCTGCGCTTCGGCGCCGACGACCTGGATGGCACGGTGGTCGAAGAGAAGATCTACCACGATGCCGGCGCCACAACGCCCCAAGGCATGACGCGCAAGGAACTATGCCGGCTGATCACCGAGGCTGGACGCGTGCCGGTCGAACGCGACACGCTCTACCACGCGGTGACACGCACCGAAGACAGCTTTACTGTTGCCGTGTAACTGCGTGCGCGTATATTCGAGCGCCGCATAATTCCGCTCGCGCGGCGGTGAAGAGCGAAAGAGAGGACGTGCGCGATGGACTTTGGTCCCGCCGCAATCATGGGTCTCTGCATCGGATTCCTGTGGGGTATCGGGTGTTCGCTGGCGATTCTCTATTCCATCTATCTGGGCGGCTATCGCAAGGCGGTTGAAGATTCGCAGCTGCCGGAGAAGTCAAAGCGTTGGCGCGAGACGCTCAAGAAGATTGAAGAACGGCGAGCGCAGGCGGAAGCAGGTTCCGCGCGGAAGCCTCTTTGACGCCGGGTGCCATACCTTATTCCCTTATCCTGCGCCAATCAGCTTCAAGTAATCCGGCTCATCGGCAATTGTCCGATGGCGAAAGGCGCGCACAATCTTCCGCTCCTTCAGAAAGAACACGCCCGGCATCTGATCCGCATCTTCCTTGATCATGCCAATTCCATACTTGATCATTGCGCCCTTGAGCCAGGCCTTCCAGACCGTCAAGTTTAAGAAGTGCAAGTAGGGGTTGATGCGCGACAAGGCAAAGAAGGGGAGCTGATAGAGCGTCGCCTCGGGATTGCTGATCCTTTCCACATCGGAAAGGTGGTACCAGTCGAAGTACGGCTTGGCCCGTTCCGGAGAGCCCAGATGCACAAAGACGGGCCGCACACCCTTGGCCTCAATCTGTGATCGCACCTGCGCGACGCGGTCCAGAGTCTGCGCACAAAAGGCGCAGGCAAAGTGGCGAAGAAAGACGAGCAGGACCGGCGATTCATCCACCAGATCGAGCAGGGACCGGCCCGTCTCCGAATGAAACTCGCGCAAGGAGTCGGCGAGATTCAATCGCTCAGTTGACTGGAGCATACTGGTAGCCATTCAATGCACTCCTCTCCCGTGGGAAGCGTCGATTATAGACCTCATCCGATGGATATCGGAATCTGCGGCGGCAAATATTCTTCGCCGAAGGATCGAATTCCTGGGAAAATTCAAGTTATCGCCAGTTAGAGCAATTTCGGAATTTGTGTGGTCTTGATGAGGGGCGAGCAAGGTGGCTTTTACTTGAGGAAAAAGCCACTTGAGTGTGTGCTATCGGTCTACAGTAATTCCGAAACTGCTATAGCCGGAAGTTATCGCCGGCTCCGGCATCACTTTTAGATTCGTTCCCCCTCAATTGAGAAACACACCTCAGCGGTGAAAGCCACGCTGATTCTTCTGACTTGGTTCCAGGGATTAAAATCCTGGCCTACCGCCCGTCGGGTCGTTCCGCGGCCCTTAAGGCGCTGTCCTTTATTGCCGCACAATGGCGCCGTCCTTCATCACGAAGCTGACGTGCTCGACGGCTTTGATGTCGTCGAGGGGATTGCCGGGGACGGCGACGATGTCGGCGTAATAACCTGGCTTCAGTTGCCCGATATCATTTCCCCAGCCGAGCAGCTTTGCGCCTTCAAGCAAGTCGGCTTGCAGCGCCGCGAGCGGCTTCATGCCGTAGCGGACCATCAATTCCATCTCGACTGCTTGCGTGCCGTGCGGGAACGGGCCCACATCGGAGCCCACGGCGAAGGGAATGCCGGCCGCGACCTGCTTCTTGAATTCGGAAATCTTGAAGTCGAGCAGCGCCTTCTCGCGCGCCGCCGTGGCGGGCGATTCGGCATGGGAGGCGAAGTAATCGAAGATGGCAAATGTGGGCACGGCAGGGATGTGCTTGTCACGCATAAGGCGCATGGTCTCATCGCTCAGTTGCGTGGCGTGGTCGATGGAAGCGACGCCGGCCTGCGCGGCATAGAGCGTGCCGGGCTCGCCCATAGCGTGGACGCCTACCACTGTACCGAGGCGATGCGCCTCTTCAACCGCGGCGGTCAGTTGCGCGGCAGTGTACTGGAAGGGCGTATGCAAGACGCCGTCAATGATTCGGTCCGGCCCGGTCTCGTAGACCTTGGCAAAATCCGACCCCTCTTTATGCTGGGCGCGCATTACGGCCACAATCTCATCCGCGTTGTTGGCGTAGTCGGCGTTGGAGAGCACGTGCTGCGCGGGGTTGTAGCGGTTGGCGTCTTCGTGGCCGCCGAGAATATCGATAGCGTTGCCGCTGATACGCAGCCGGGGCCCAAGAATGAGGCCCTGGTTGATGGCGTTGCGAATTGCCGTGTCGGCTGATCCAGCGCCTTCGGTGCCCATGTCGCGCTCAGCGGTGAACCCGGCAAGCAAATCGGCCTTGGCAGCCTGCTCGGCAAGAATCACGCGCGTGGGAACGGATTCCTCGACGGTCTGGAGGTCCTCTGCGCCGGGATGCAGAAACAGGTGCACGTGGGCGTCGATCAGGCCTGGCATCAATGTGGTGTTGCCCAGGTCGATGATTTTCGCGTCTGCTGGGTGGTCGACTGAAGTGGCGACGGCGCGGATGCGATCGCCCTCGACCAGAATTTCGCCGGGCTGGAGCAGAGTGCCTGTATCGATCTGCAGCAGGCGCGCAGCGTGTAGAACGATGGAAGCCGCGGGTTGTGCAGCGGCCTGTTGCGCCGGCAGTGCACGCATTGCATGCAGAGTCAGGACGCAAACAACGGGCAGAGTGGTCCGGATCAGGGAGCGAGAAA
>JBEKVS010000095.1:0-18418 GCA_049513795.1 Occallatibacter sp.
TATTGGAAGCCGATACATCGAGGAGGTTTGGAGAGGTGGGAGAAACCTCGGTGCCTCCGCAGCCGATTCCGCCTTGATACCCCATGAACGTGATGGAACGCCCGTCCACGGAGCGGTTCAGTGCCAGCTCCGACTTCGAACTGAAGCTGGTCACCATCCGATTGGTGGGAATGGGGAGAGTTCCCAGCGGCCACCCATCCGAAGTCAGGTAGTCCAGGAAGATCGGCGAAGTGACGCCGAAGCTGCCGTCGGAGTTGGCGTTGTTCCAGACGTTGTGGGTATCGAACAAGTTTGGATACTCGCCGTTGTCGGATGCGCTTCCGCATGGGACCATCACGGGTGTTGTCCCACCAGCAATCAGCGGAACGTTTACTGTCAAGCCGGTTGTGCCGCCGAGGCAGCCAAAGGGCAAGGCCTCGCCGGTGATCACGGTTGAGGCGTCTCCTTCGTAGACGCTGCGGCTGAGCACCAGAACATCTGGCCCAAATCCAAAATGTGGATCGGTCTTTTGATGGTTGTCTTGGGCGAGCAATTCTACCGGCAATGCGAGCGTGGCGGCAGCCAGGAGTGCGGCCGTGAATGGGGACATTTTCATGGGAGTTCCTCCGACACCCAAACTTTCATATCCCGCACGCACAAGCATTAAAGGGCCGAGAAAGTTCATGATTGAAGTGGTGAAGGACGGTCCTTTACTTCTGGAGCAAAAATCCGTTTGATCGTGCGGAAACCTTTGGAAAGTCGGCTGGGTGAAAACGACCAGGCAGCGGGCGCGCCTAACCCCGCATGCGCGGATTCACCCACCGATAAACCACATCCGTCAGCAGGTTCACCAGCACATAAGTCAGCCCAATCGGCCATCTCGCTGAGACCCTTCGCGCGAGCAGTGCGGATATAGTCCTGGCCCAGCTCTTCCAGCATCGCCGTGCGGATCATGCGGGTGAGAATCGCCGCCAGCGAAGCCCCCATCGCGACCGACGGAAGCACAAGATAATGCCAGTCGATCGAGCGTCCGCCTCCGGAATTGGCTCCTGAGACCGGCAGCCAGCCAAGTTGGATGGAGAAGACAAGGATCAAGACCGGCCCCAGCGCCAGTCCCGGCACCGACAATCCGAATAGCGAGACCACAGACAGCAACTGATCCAGCCATCGCCCGCGCCGCACCGCGGCCAGAACTCCAGCCGGCAGGGCCAGGGCCAGTCCAAAGCCCAATGCCGTCATCGTCAAAGCGAGCGTATAGGGATAGCGTGCGCTGACGAGGTTGAAGACGGTTGAGCGCATGCGAATGGAAGTACCCAGATCGCCGTGAAGCACGCCGGTCCAGTAATGCACGTATTGCTCCCAGAGCGGCTGATCAAGACCATACTGATGCCGTAAAGCACTGATGTCGGCCGCCGTTGCACCATCGCCCAGCATCTGCACAATGGGATCGCCTGGAACCAGGTGAATAAGCAGAAATACCAGCGACACCACCAGCCAGACGACCGGAAGCGTGAGCGCGAGGCGAGTGAGAATCTGCTTCATGGGCTGAGGATAACGATAAACCAGCTGTGAGGGTTGGGGATCAGGGGCAAGCTGTCGGCAGCCAGGAATAACGTGGTCACTTCGCGCGGGATTTCGTCGGTCGAGCCTATGCAGTCGCCGCATGGATATACTGAAGCGGCAATTTGAAACGGGAGGGCGAACGATGGATACGCTGGAGCTAATCGGTTCCACCATGGGCCTGGGATTCCTGGCAGGCATCCGTCTGTACGCGACGGTCTTCGCGCTGGGCCTGGTCATTCGCCTCGGCTGGTTTCATCCCGGAGCAGGTGCGGCCGGCCTCCTGATCCTCGCCCACCCTGCGGTCCTGACTGCCTCCGGCCTGGCCTGCCTGGTCGAGTTCTTTGCCGACAAAGTGCCCTGGGTCGATAGCGCGTGGGATTCGTTTCACACCGTCATCCGCCCGGTCGGCGCGATTCTGCTGGCTTCGGCGGCGCTGGGCAACTTCGACCCGGCAGTCAAGGCAACACTGATGATTCTGTGCGGCGGCGTGGCGCTGGCCAGCACCGGCTCCAAAGCCTCAACGCGGCTGGCCATCAACCACAGCCCCGAGCCGTTCTCGAATATCGGCCTGAGCCTGATAGAAGATGCCCTGATCCCCGTCGGCATGTGGATTTCGCTCAAGCATCCTGAGATCGCTCTGGCATTTGTTTCTTTCTTCCTGGCCATCTTCCTGTGGCTTGCGCCCAGGATCTTCCGCGCGCTGCGCCTGCGATGGGTGGCGCTGGGCGCCTGGCTTGGAGGCGGCCAGCGCGGCCTGCCGCTCGACCTGTCAAACGCGCCCGGAATGAGCAGCGATGCCATCAGCCGATTCGAAGCCTTGCGGGTGATAGCTGCCCACGCCGAAACGATTCCTGCAGGCTACGCGCGCAGTGCGCAGAAAACGCTGTGCCTGGCCGAGCCGCCCACTGGAATCCGTGCGGCAGCGACCAACACCATCGAAGGTATGGGAAGTTCGGTTGGTTACCTGGCCGTCGGCGCCAGCGGCATCGCGTTCGTGACCCGGCGTTGGTTTCGCCGGCGCATTCATGCAATTCCATTTGCTCAAGTGAACTCCATCGAGTGGCGCCGCGGGCTTCTCATGCACCGGCTCGTGGTACAGACTCCGCTAGGTGAAAAGGCTTTTCACGTTTTCAAGAATGTGAAGATCGAGCAGAATTCGGTGGAAGAATCGCGGAAGCAGATATTGCACAACGCGTGACAGTGCCAACAGAAGTATCAATCCTTAAGTGGGCCAGACGCCGAGATTCCTTCCTCCACGGGTTCTACCCTGATTCTCGCAATCCTTCGCGCATCCATCTCCACCACTGTGAGCCGCCGGTTCTCGAAAACGACGCTCTCGCCTTCTCGCGGAATATGCCCAAGCCGCATGAGCAGAAATCCGGCCAGGGTTTCAACGCCGCCATCGCGTGGCAGGCTCCATTGCATCTGCGTTTCCAGATCGCGCAGGTTGACGCCACCCTCCATCAAGAGCGCGCCGCCGGCCGTGGCCAGCACCGGAACCGCAGGCGAGTCGAACTCGTCTTCAAACTCGCCAGTCAGTTGTTCGATGGCGTCCTCAGCCGTGACCAGCCCGACCGTGGAGCCGTACTCGTCCACCACGATGGCCATGTGGCGCCGCCGCTGCTGAAAGTCCCGAATCAGGTCGAGCACCGACTTGGTCTCCGGAACCACCAGAACGTCGCGCATCACTTGCGCCAGCCTGAGTTCCAGAAAAGGAACTGCCGAGCGCGCTTTGATGGTTTCCCCAGGTTCCGACCCGATGCCTGGTCCTCCCGCCGGCTTGGGCCGGAAATACATCAGCCGCGCCAGGTCTTTGGAGTACACCACGCCCACCACGTGTTCCGGGCCGCGCTTCTCGTCGTAGACAGGGACCCGCGAATGCATGTGGTCGATGACCATGGCGCTGGCTTCTTCAAGCAGCATGTTCGAGGGCAGAGAGAAGATCTTCTGCCGTGGCGTCATGATCTCGCGAATGGACACCTCATCGAGTTCCAATGTTCGATGGATGAGCGTTTCTTCGAACTTTGGCAGCAGGCCCATGCGCTGCGCCGATGTAGCGATAAGCTTCAACTCCTCGGGTGAGTGGACAGAGGCGCGCTCGGACAATTGGATATCGAAACCGCGCAGGATCAGGGCGGCGGAAGATTTGAGGAAGCGAACCGCCGGCCGGGCCATGGCGATGAAAATCAGCATGGGCGGCGCGACGGCGACCGCCAAAGCCTCAGCCCGGCGCAGGGCCAGCGACTTGGGCACCAGCTCGCCCACCAGCACATGGAAGTAAGTGATGAGGGCGAAACCCACTGAGACGGCGACAATATGTGCGTAAAGCAGCGCGTGTGGCTGCGTCAGCGGAAGCAGGCTGAGCCAGTCAAATAGGAATGCGGCGGCAAGCGGCTCGCCGATCCAGCCCAGGGCCAGCGAGCAGAGGGTAACCCCCAGCTGCACGGCGGGCAAAAAGTCGTCCAGGTCCTGCTGCAACCGGCGCACCGCTCGCGCTCCGGGAACGCCCGCGGCCAGCATCTGCTCGATGCGGGTATCCCGAATGGAGACCAGTGCGAACTCAGCGGCCACAAAGAATGCGTTGGCCAGAATAAGCATGGCCACGGCGACAAATTGCAGCAGCGGAAGACCGTGCATCTCGCTGTGAGGATAGCATTTCAGGGATTGCGGGCTCGGCTTGGACCGCCCGCGACAGAAAGCCGGGAACTGCCGGCAGCCCGCTGCCGTACATAGAATCTGGGCGGCTTGGTTGGCCCTGGGGAAACCCAACTCGTTACTTCGCGCCATGCGTTCACCCGTTCATGTGCGAACAGGGCTGTTCGAAATTGGACACTCAAATTGCTGGTGAAAAACACCGCTCAGCGGTACGCTGGCTGAAAGCAATGGGCTTGATGGTCACGCCCGTTTGGCAGCCCGGATGCAATCAAGCCCACGATCCCTAATCCGTTTTGGTTCCTGACCCATGGTCCCGAATTCTTAACCCAGACCTTGAGCAGAAAATGAGGTTGACAATGAAACATCTTCTACTTGCAACAGCGGCATTGGCGCTGGCCGCAGTCCCGGCGCTGGCCACGGAAGCAACGTTCGAGCGCACCTTGACCACCAATGGACATGTGGAGCTGTCGGTGGGGACAGGTTCGGGCTACATCCATCTGAAGCAGGGCGCCGGCAACCAGGTGCATGTCTTCGCAAAGGTGCGGTCAAACTGGGGCGGAAGCGATGAAAAAGTGCGCGAGATCGCCGCCAACCCGCCCATTGAGCAGACGGGAAACATCATCCGGATCGGGGCTCGCCACGAGAACCTGCACAACATAAGCATCGACTACGACATTGAAGCGCCGGCCGACGCCTACCTTGACGCCGGCACCGGATCGGGCGACGTGAGGGACGACGGCGTGGGCGAGAATGCCAAGCTGAACACCGGTTCGGGCAGCATTCATGCCACCGGCCTGCGCGGCGGATTTACCGTCAACACCGGTTCCGGCGACATTTACGCCGAACAAGCCGCCCCCGGCGACGTGAAAGCCGAAACCGGATCGGGCAGAATCGAGCTGAAAGACATCAAGGGCGGCCTGAAGGCCCAGACAGGTTCCGGCGACATCAAGGTAAACGGCGCGGCGGAAGCGGATTGGAAGATTGGAACAGGCTCCGGCAGCGTCGAGTTCTGGCCCGGGAGCGCCGGGTTCACGCTCGATGCATCAACTGGCTCGGGTAGTGTGCACACCGACCGCGAGATGGCTGTGCAAGGTTCGTTCGATCGTCACCACATTACCGGGAAATTCAATGGCGGCGGCCCCACGGTCCGCGTTGAAACCGGCTCGGGCGATATTCGCGTACATTGATTCGTCCCACAAGCCCTCCCCGCCGCACCACCAAATCGCGGAAAATGACGCCCCCGGAAAGCCAGCCTAAGCAGGCTCTTTCGGGGGCGTCATCTAGTTATCGCGGCAGATTTTGAATGGTGATCGGTCCATAGCCGCTGGCCAGCGTGAATGGCGATCCGGGAACCTCGCTGACCTCCGTCGGCGTCACCGTAAATATGTGCAAGTGACCCGTTGAGTAGTTGAACGCCACCAGGTGGTTGTAATTATCCCAGCGGAAGTCGTAGACCACGCCTTTGATCAGCAGGCCCGTATACTTGGTGATAGGGCTGCCCCCGTTAAAGTGGAAGACTTGTATCCCCGCCGGACCGCTTACAGCAAGTAGCTTGCCCGACGGCGATGACACCAGATTATGCGCGTAGCCATTCACCGAATCCATCGGTGAATTCTTATACGTGCTCTCCGTCGTCAGGTTGCCATGTGCATCCGCCGTATACGAGACCAGTTGCTCCGCTCCATACTTCGTGCCCCCCGGCGACCCTTTGTGCGCGGTAAATGTAAACGCCAGGTGATTCGTCGGATCGGCGGCAGCAATCTCTCCCATGTCAGCCACATACCCCGGCGGCGTCTCCGGCAGCGGCGCCCCTGTGGGCCCCAGCGCCAACGCTCCGTTGCTCTGTCGCTGCCACGCGGCAATGCTTTGCTGCGATCCGGCATAGAGAAATTTGTCCGTCCCCAGAAACTTGGGCGGATAGTACTCGATGCCCGTCGTTCCCGGCGGTCCGGGAAGCCCGTCGACCTGCCCAATGAAAGTCAGCTCGCCGGTCGACTTTTCAATCGTGTACGAAAGCAGTTGCTGGTTGTCATCCCCATCCGTTGAGGTGGCATAAAGGGTCGCCCCGGTCTTGTCCAGGAAGATATCGATGACCCCGCTTGCATTTGGGTCGGAGCGCGCCACGTTGAGGGACGCGACCTGCTCGAGCGCGCCGTTCGATTCGATCCGAAATGAGTCGATGGCGGCCCCGTTATTGTCAACCCCGAAAAGGTAGTTCCCATTCACGGTCATCGGGCCGACCGTCCCGGCAAAGGGTGAGCCCGCTATCGGTGTGAGGCCGCCTGCGGCGGATTCATTGTAGCCGTAGATACTGGAACCACTCGACACGTAGAGATAGGCGATGGGGGAACTCGAGGGTTTGGTTGTGGCGCTTGGTTTTGTTTTTACATCTCCCGTCTGGGTCAACCCGATTCCAGTGCACAACGTGGCAACGAAAGCGAACAAAAAGATGCTGCGTTTCATGGGCGTCTGCTCCGTCAAAGATTCGACAAGTTTGCAACTTGCCTGGTCTCTTACGATGCGTTCCATATTTCCTGCGCCGCCCAATCTTGCAACAAAGTTGGATAAAAGCTGCCTTCACGTCCTCCCGCCCGAGATCGAAGCCGATTTCAAATAGCATTCGTTGCCGCACCCCCGGCGACTCACCCCAATCATGCGCAGCCCGAACCGGCCGATACACTGGAAACATGATCCGCGTTCTTCGCCCTATCCCCATCGAACAACTCAAGCTGCTGGTCTTCGACCTCGATGGCACGCTGATCGATTCGGCGCAGGATCTCTGCAACAGCGTAAACGCGTCGCTCAAGGAATTCGGCCATGCGCCACTCGACGACGCAGAAATCGCCGGCTTCATCGGCGATGGCGCCCTGATGCTAATTCGCAGGTCGTTGGCCAAAGCCTACGGAGAGCCAGTCGACGAGGAATTCCTGCACAAGGCCTACGCCTTTTTCCTCGACTACTATCGCGCCCACAAATTGGATTACACCTACGCGTATGAAGGGGTCCTTGAGTCGCTTGCCGCTCTGAAAGCTCTTCACAGTCCACCCGGCTTCCCGGCCAAATGCATGGCAGTGTTAACCAACAAGCCGGTGCGGCCGGCCCGCGATATCTGCGCGGCGCTGGGCCTCGCACCCTACTTCATGCAGATCTACGGAGGCAATAGCTTCCCCACCAAGAAGCCCAATCCAGAAGGGCTGCTTACCTTGATGGCCGAGGCTGGCGCAACACCTGAAGAAACGGTCCTCATAGGGGACAGCCAGGTCGATGTTCTCACCGCGCGCAATGGCGGAGCCTGGGCCATCGGCTGCACCTTTGGATTGTCGCCGGAAAGCCTGGCGGCCACCCAACCCGACATTCTGGTGGATTCACCGGCAGATTGGACACCAGCTCTAACCCCGGCATAAAATCGCTTTACGGCGGTAACGGGCAACGCTCAGGCGTTGCTGGGCGAGCTTAAACCAAGGCCCGCAACCTCCGCCCAAAAGTTCCAGACGTGTGTGTTTCCTGCCATTTGCGAAGCCGCATCGGGGCGGCTCCGCAACCCGGGTCGGGTCTGTCGAGTTTCCCTTGCCCGGGCTCGTCCCGTTTTCTTTCAGGTTCAAATTCAAGTGCAATTCACAAATTTTTTCTCATTTGGGTTCCATTGCTGCGGGATCTGTCGGATAATTAACTCACAGCCGCATTTGTTGTAAGCACGACTTATTTGCCTGACAGAACATATCTCAGCCCGTTTCTGCCTTGGAGATCTCGCTTCATGCGCCTTTTTGCCTCTGCTCTGGTACTGCTGCTTCCCTGGCCGGCTTTTGCCGCCAGCACCACTTCCCCGGCTCCGCCCGCCCCGCCATCTGTCCAGGGCGTGGTCGCCGACGCCACCGGAGCCATTGTCCCTGGCGCCGAAGTTGACCTGCTCGATCCTTCGGGTACGGTGGCCGGCTCGATTCACTCCGACGGCGAAGGAAACTTTCAACTCGTCGCGCCGCACGCAGGCAGCTTCACCCTGGTCGTCTCTGAGCCGGGCTTCGACACCGTCCGTACGCCGGTAGTGATCGCATCGCCCGCCGTGGTCAACGGGGCGGCTACCACCGCGATCTTGCCGGCCTTGGCCCCGGTACATATCGTACTGCCCATCGCCATCGTGGCTTCGACAGTGCGCGTCAACTCCGACAGCAGCGAAGACCTCACCGCTCCCGACGCCAATCATGACTCGTCGGTGATGAGCGCCGGCGACCTCAAGGCGCTGCCCATCTTCGACAACGACTACGCCACGGCGATGAGCGCCTTTCTCGACCAGAACGTGAGCGACACCGGCGGCACGGGACTGATGGTCGATGGCGTCGAAGCCAATCGCGCCACCGTTTCCGCCTCTGCCGTCAAAGAGATCCGCATCAACCAGGATCCCTATTCCGCGCAGTATTACTGGCCCGGCCGCGGGCAGATGGAGATCATCACCAAATCCACCGCCGATCGCTACCACGGCCAGTTCAATTTCCTGTTTCGCGACTCGGCCATGAACGCGCAGAATGCGCTCGCGCCGGTCAAGCCGTTTGAGCAGCGCCAGACCTACGAGGGCCACGCCACCGGCCCCATTCCGCATCTGAAGAAGACCAGCTTTCTCGGCTCCTTCAACCGCGTTGTCTACGACCAGGATTCGGTCATCGACGCGACCCTGGTTCCCACCGCGGACGACCCCAGCGGCGTCTACCAGGCCAACGTCTATACCCCCTCGGGCGACACCGAGTTCTCGACCCGAGTCGCCCACCAGTTCCGCGAAGGTGTGACCGGCTACGCGCAATACAGCTATCAGGACGAAACAGCGCAGAACCAGGGCGTAGGCGGACAGTCTCTGGCCGCCGCCGGCTATAACAACCAGTACCGCGAAGACGACTTTGTCGCCCATCTCGACCAGGCGCTCTCGCCTTTCATGCTCAACCAGGTTTCTATCGTTGGCGAGCGTGACTGGTACCGCAACAGCAACACCAGCGAATCGCCGCAGATCAACGTAGCCGGCGATTTTGTATCCGGCTCCGCGCAGGCCGATTCACTCGGCACCGAGTACAACGCGCGCTTCTACGACATGCTTACCTGGACGCGTGGCCGCCACACCATCAAGATCGGCGCCGGCACGCCGCACATCGACCGTCGCGCCTACGACGACAACACCAACGAGCTGGGCACCTATACCTTTGGCCCCACGCTGGCCGCCGATGGCGTCACCGTGATCCAATCCGCGCTTCAGAACTACGCCGCCAACCTGCCCTCAGCCTTTACCCAAAACACCGGCGACACGCACTTTGTCTACCACCAGCAGGAGATGGGTGCATTTATCCAGGATCAATTCAAAGTCACCGACCATTTCACCATCACGCCCGGCCTGCGCTACGACTGGCAGAACTTTCTCGCCACGCGCCGGCTCGGCTTCTCTCCGCGCGTAAGCTTTGCCTGGCTGCTCAGCGAAGACTCGAAGATCGTCGTCCGCGGCGGCGGCGGCATCTACTACGACCGCTTCGGTTCCGGCCCGCTGCTCGATCTGGAACGCTATGCCGATGCCCGGCGCCGCGCTCTCGTTCTCTCGTTCAATCCCGCCACCCTGCCGGCGACCGGCTGCGTGCCTATTACCGATTGCTTCACGCTTACCGCACAGCCGCCGTCTCTGGCCGAGCTCGCGCCCGACGCCAAAATTCCCTATCAGATGCAGTACGGGCTCTCCATCGAGCGCCAGTTGGGCGAGAAGGCGACCGGTGTGGTCAGCGTCTACTCGGCGCGCGGCATTGATAGCTTCCGCTCCGTCGACGTCAACGCGCCCACACCCGAATCCGGCTACACAGTGCGGCCCAATCCCGCCTTTGGCCGCATTCGCCAGATGCAGTCGCAGGCCTTCTGGGAAGGCGACGGCATGGACATCTCCTACCGCGGCCGCCTGAACAAGTACTTCACCGGCTTCGGCCGCTATACCTGGTCGCACTACGACTCAGACACCGGCGGCATCGGCTGGTTTCCCCAGAACCAGTACGACCCCAACGACGAGTGGTCGCGCTCCGGCTTCGATCGCCGCAACCGCCTCGGTATGTACGCCATGTTCAACCGCGAAAGCCTGCTGAACATCTCCGCTGGTATCTTCGCCAACCAGGGAACACCCTGGACCGTGCTCACCGGAACCGATGCCTATGGCGACGGCCTCTTCAACACCCGCCCCGACGGCGTAGCGCGCAACTCCGAAACCATGCCTTCGTACGTCGACCTCGACCTGCGCTGGGGACACGACTTCGCCATTACACCCAACAAGGATGAGGAAGCGCCGCGCCTGGGCTTCTCCGCCGGCGCGTTCAACCTGCTCAACCACCCCAATCCCACCGGCGTTGACCCGGTCGAGACCTCGCCCGAATTCGGCCAGGTCACCTCAGTAGCCCCGCCGCGCCGCATCCAGCTCGGCATGCGCTTCCAGTTCTAGCTCCCCTTAGTCGGCTCAACAATCTGGGTGCCCCAGGTCTCGTTTCTGAGACCTGGGAAAGCACCGGCCCTGGATCCCAACTCCCCCAGCTCTTTTTTCACACCACAGCTGGAACTTTCCCCAGACGTTTCCCGTAATCTTGGAAGTGGAGTTCTTCATGACTCGACGAATCCTCGGCATCCTGTCGCTTGGCGCTGCTCTCGCGGCCGCCGCCCCCCATGCTCGCGCGGAGGGGGATCAGGTGCAGTTCTTCTCCAACATCGACGTCCCGGCAGACTCCGCCGTCCACGATGCCGTGTGTTTTTTCTGCAGCATCAATATCGAAGGCAAGGCTACCGGCGACGTGGTCGTTTTCTTCGGGAATACTCACATCTCGAATGCTGCCCAGCACGACGTAGTGAACTTCTTCGGCAACGTAACCGCCGACGACAACGCCTCTATCGATCACGATCTGGTCAGCATGTTCGGCAATATCCATCTGGGTGAAAATGTCCATGTGGGTGAGGACATGGTAGCCATGTTCGGCGGCGTGCGCACCGGCCAGGGGCTGACGGTGGAGGGCAATCGCGTTATTGAACCGGCCATCTTGTTCTACGCGCCGCTCATCTTTCTCGTTGTGGTAGTGATTCTCATCGTCCGCGAGTTCCGCGCCTATCGCCGCCGCGTCTTCCTGCGCACCTACCAGTTCCCGCCACATCCGTAGCGAACCGTCGGTTCTCCCTCCACCACCCTGTAGGCTGAGAGAATGACCACCGGTCCGACTGTCTTTGGCCTAAGGCCGCTGCGCATTGTGCTGCCCGGCGGCAGCGGTCAGATCGGCCAGGTGCTGGCGCGGCACTTTCTTGAACTCGGCCATCACGTCACCGTACTCACCCGGGCTCCCTACACGGCGCCATGGCTCACCGTCTATTGGGATGGAGAAACTGAAGGACCGTGGACCGAGTTACTCGAAGGCGCGGACGTTTGCATCAATCTGGCCGGCCGCAGCGTCAACTGCCGCTACACGCCTGAAAACTGCGCCGCCATCTACAACTCGCGCGTCGGGACAACGCGCTTGCTGAATCGCGTGATCTCTCGACTGGAGAAACCGCCCTGGGTCTGGCTCAACGCCTCAACGGCCACCATCTACCGCCACGCGCCGCCTGAACTTGTCGATCACGCCATGGACGAAGCGACCGGCGAACTGGGCGGTTTCGAGCTCCTCTCCGCGACGCGCCGGGTGCCGGAGACATGGAACTTCTCCATCCAGGTAGCCAAGGACTGGGAGGCCGCGTTTTTCGAGACGTCCACGCCGCACACTCGCAAGGTGGCCATGCGCAGCGCTATCACCTTCAGCCCCGCTCCGGGCAACGCTTTCGCTATCTTCTCGAATCTCGTTCGCGCCGGTCTGGGAGGCAAACAAGGCAATGGACGCCAGTTTGTGAGCTGGATTCACGAGCAGGATTTTGCCCGCGCTCTGGAATTCCTGATCCAACATGACGAGTTGGACGGCCCGGTCAACATTGCCGCGCCCCATCCCCTTCCTAACCGCGAATTCATGGAAGCCTTGCGGGACGCGTGGGGCGTGCCCAACGGCCTGCCCATTCCGACGTTCGCTCTCGAGACTGGCGCTCTTCTGCTCCGGACTGAAACGGAACTCGTGCTCAAAAGCCGCCGCGTCGTCCCTGCCCGTCTCGTCAACGCCGGCTTCAGCTTCGAGTTTCCCCACTGGCCTGAAGCCACCGAAGACCTGGTGCGGCAATGGAAAACGCGGGATTGAAGAACAGGAGACAGATTACAGATGACAGTGAACAGCTAGGGCATTTCTCCTAACGGTGTGAAGTGGGTGCCCCATCCTCGCCGCGCCTTTGTTTTTTGCGGCTATAGCGGTTTCACAATTGCTGTACCCCGAAAGCACGGCTCCAAAGTGCCTTTTTCCTCAAGAAAAAGGCACCCTTCGCGAAACCAAAAAGGGCACACGAATTGTGAAACCGCTCTAGGGTGGGACCGCTATACCGCAAAAGGAGGAGCGTCCTGGAGGCTCGAATCGAGGCAGATCAGGTTTTGCAGGCAAAGCCGCGCTCGACGACCCGGAGGCGCAAGACCGTCATCTACCATCTGCAATCTGTCAACTGTTCTCCTTATTTCGGCGTGATATCCGTGACCGGCAAGTCCCAATGCGCCAGAAGAATCTCAAACCGCCGCTGCTCTTCTTTTTGATAAGCCGCCTGGTCCGGCCATAGCTCTTTGATCATCGCTTCTTCGTCCGGGTTGGCCGTGGTGGCCAGAGTCGAATTCTTGTAGCGGATGGTGACGCGATAATCCCAGCGTCCATCTTCCGTGGTGTGGTAAGCCGGCGACTCGATCTTCACGGAGAGAATTCTCCCTGTCGATTGAATTCTCTTCAGCAACGGGTAGTGGTTCTTGAGAAACAGGTCGCGGAACTCCTGCTGGTAGCCCCACTGGCACTTGTAGTAGTACTCAACGGAATAAGGCTGGTCTGCTCCACCCTGGGGTGGGGCTCCCTGCGCCCTGGCTGCAGGTGTGAACGAAACGGCAAGAACGAGAGCGAAGACAGCAAGAACGAATCTGCGCATGGAGCCTCCCACAAATCCTCGATGAGCGATTGCAAGCAATTGTACCGTGGAGGTTGTTCGCGCCAAACTGTCCGTGTCTCGCGAAGCGCACTTCTCATCAGATAGAAATGCCGTGGCGCTGCGTTGCGCTTTGCGCGCAGCGACCGCAACTATACAGCTGCGATCGCTGCTTGGCACAATCGATCTAATGTATCCATGATTGTAATTTAGTAGTCGATCTATAAATAAATCTTGCGCATTTTGCAGACGCTGAATCGTCCGCCCTGCGAATGTGTTTTCTCATCTTGCATGTGCCGCTCTCATGCGGCCGATCTACGGATTGACTGTTCCCGTTTCCCTTCGCGAGAACCGTGTCGAATCACGGTCGGCAGCCGCTTGACGGTGGTTGCCGTCAAGGGTGCCGTCGTCCCGGGGAGCAGGTTGGCAACCAACTCGCTCCCCGTGTTGGCTTACTGGACTCGCTCGGATGCGTGCGTTCCCGTGCTCGCGTGTGCTATCAGCGTGCTGCGCAGCGCGCGCCGCGCCTTGTGCAGTTGCGACTTCGAATTGCCGCACGTGCAATCTTGCATGGACGCGATCTCTCCGTGATTGAAGCCCTCGACGTCGTGCAGGATATAGATGCAACGATAGCCCGGCGCCAGTTCAGACAACGCGCGATCGATGGTCAGACGATCGATCACACCGGCCTGTGACAGGTCCCGAGCTCCGAAGTCGCGCGCCGCGCGCTCTTCATGAATCTCGGCCATCATGTGGTCCAGCGAGACGACCGCGAGCGACCGCTTGCGCATGTGCATCAGCACGGTGTTGACGGCCAGGCGGTGCAGCCAGGTAGTGAAGTCGGAATCGCCGCGGAATGAGGCGATCTTACGGTGCACCTGAAGAAAGGTTTCCTGGCTCAGATCTTCGGCCAGAGCGAAGTCGCGGACGATGCGCATGCAAATAGAGAACACGCGCTTCTTGTGCCGCTCATAAATTTCGGAGAACGCCTCATGGTCGCCGGTTTGGGCACGTGCCACAACTTCGGCCAGGCTGCGTTTGGCTGCGGTCAGAGGCTTACACCCTCCGACAAAACGAGACGAATCAAGCAACGAGGTGGTACAAGGAGAAGCCATGTGCCTCCAAAAAACGGAAATGGGTATACCCATCCGCAAAAGGTAATGCCTGTGTCTGCTTTGCTTAGAGCGCAAGGGAAGCAGGCGGGTTGAAGAACCTAAGGCAGTGCTGCAAATGATGCGAAATTGCAAATTACTACGATTGCCGTGAATCTCGGTCCGGGTGTTTCTCTTGCCGAACTCCCACGTTTGGGGGACTTGCTATTTCCTCTCCGATGTTTCGGTTAAGAGAGTTTGAGTATGGCAAAGAAGTGCAAGAATGAGAATAGTCAAATGGTACCCATAACTACGGTACTAAGTTATGGCTAAAAAGTTACTGTTGCCGGGTCATAGAAAAAGAAATCCGTTGCGCAGGTCCAGCTTTGGCTGATACCGCTTTCAGGCTAAAATCATGGCCTAGGCGAAAGTTGAATTTTTCTCGGCTGCAGCGATTCAGGTGAATCGATGTGTCCCCAAAATTCATTGCCACTGGAGTCTGGTTTTCAGCTGCCTCGGCTGACATCTGGAACTGTCCACGCAGGCTTAAGAGTCGCCTGCAACTGGCGTGATAACTGCGGGGGGATGCGTCTTGATGTGGATAGTACCGCACTGTTAGCAAATTCTGCAACAACAAATCCGCGCCTCCCTGTGCACAAATCCTTGTAACCGGTTACAAGCTTCCTTCCCGCTGCTTGCGCATCCCATAAATCGATTACGTGCGATAAAACTGGGAGTCATGAATTGCCTGCCCGAGAATTGCTTCTGCAACATGGACGATTCCAATGCTGATTTGTTAATGTGCTACACCCTTCATCGGCCAGGGTTAGGAACTCTTCATTGGACGAAAGTAATAAAATCCTCGCGTACTAACGTTGTACAAACGCTGCCACGCATTGGGGAGAGCGCAACTGCTTCGGCCCACCTGTTCAACGATCTCTTTAGAATCCGCGCCCCTGAAACCTGTATAACCTTTTGTGACGGCCGCGCTCAGATCGTGACAGGCTTTGGCCAACTTCGCAAGGAAGCTGTGCAAGAAAACTGTGCAAAAACGGCTCAATTGCTCGTCTTGCTAAAAACTGAAAGTCGGTCAAACGATTCAGCGCTGGTTTCAACCTTGGGAGAAAATGAAAAGGAGCTGGTCAAAGGAAAAACAGATCAAAGGAAAATGGGAATAATCCGAGCCTTCAAAGAGTCGAACACACCCGCAATGGGAAAGTTGTTGCGTTGCTCAAATTTCTTTCATACTTGCTTAACGCATTTGAATCCCATAACCCTTCAGACCCCTAATCCTTCATGGTCCGTGACCCGATCCACTGGGTCAAGCCTCGGCACGCCAGCATTGGGCGAATCCAAGTTCGAGGATCCAGGCTCGAGAATCCAGGTTCGAGAATCCAGGTTCGAAGAGCGAGCCGCGCCGAGCAGGTCTCGAGGCAAAGCGCCCCGGGGCAATGCGAAATGTCCGGTGCTCGCCAAAGACTTGAAGGCGCTCGACCCCGCTCGAGCAACCTTCGAATCCGGGCAGCCCGCGCATGAATCCAATCCGCCAAAGGAGAACTCTTTCCCATGTCTGAGAAGATTGCTTTCGTCACCGGCGGAAACCGCGGCCTCGGCTTCCAAACCGCGCTTGAGCTCAAGGGAGCAGGCGTGAAAGTCGTGATCGGCTCGCGCGACCTGGCCCAAGGTGAGGCAGCCGTCGCCAAGCTGCGCGCCGCGGGCGTCGATGCCGACGTGCTCAAGTTCGACATCACCAACCCGGGCGATGCCCATACCGCCTACGACTACTTCAACTCCCGCTATGGCCGCCTCGACATCCTGGTCAATAACGCCGGCATCGCAGCCGGCAAGTTTCCCGGCACCGGTCCCGAGCATTCCGCCACACAGGTCACTTCCGAGTTGCTGCATCGCGTCTTCGAAACCAACTTCTTCGCCCAGGTGGCGCTGACCAATACCCTGCTTCCGCTGCTGAAGAAAAGTCCCGCCGGCCGCATCGTCAACCTGTCCAGCATTCTCGGTTCGCTAGGCTTGCACGCCGATCCCAAGTCACCCATCTATCACGCCAAATCGTTCGCCTACGACGCCTCCAAAACCGCCCTGAACGCCTACACCGTCCATCTGGCCTATGAGCTGCGCGACACCAACATCAAGGTCAACTCCGCCCACCCAGGCTGGGTAAAGACCGATATGGGCGGCGATCAGGCTCCCATGGAGCTCAGCGAAGGCGCCAAGACCAGCTTCGCACTGGCAACGCTGCCCGCCGATGGCCCCAGCGGCGGCTACTTCCACGTAGGCCAGCCACTGCCTTGGTAATTAAGGCGGCGGATCCTATTCCTCAAAGCGCGATCTTGGTTTCGATGGCATCGTAGTCGGCGCGCACGCCGCGGCCGGTGGCGTCGAGAAGACCGGCCGCTGTCAGGGCGCGCACATCCGCGTGGACGTTGCTGTAGTCGCGCTTGAGAGCTTTGGCCAAGGCCCTGACACTGGTGACATGATTGCGGCGTACGTATCGCAGCAACTCCATTCGTTTGCCGGTGAGAACGCGGGCCAGAACATCCCAGCTTTCAAACGCCAGATGGCGTTCGTAAGTCCTTCGCTCGCAAAAGGTATCGAGGAAAATAGTCCCAATTCTCACGAATTTGCTCGACACGCCTCAAGTCTGCGGCAGTTCGTCTCCAGGCATGGGAGGGTTATCCGGAATAAGGTCGAGGTAGGAACTCAGCCCCTTGCCCGCGCCCAAGGATCTGCGGCGAAAGAACTCCGCGGCGGTCTCCACCGCGCCGATCTTCTGCGCCAGCGCGGAGGTCACCCAAACATCCAGGGAGACGCCATCTTCACGCGCCAACTCCTCGGCACGTTTCACGAGCGAATCCGGAAGATCGAATACACGCGTCATGCTTCCCTCCCTTTCCGCCTGAACTGCCCGAGCAATTCCGCCGGGGACAGGACCTCGACCCCAAAGCGTTCGGTTGCCAGCTCGAAGTCCCTTCTATTATGCGTCACAATTGCCTCGGCCTGCCCGTTGATCGCCGCTTCGAGGACCATTTCGTCGTCCGCATCGCGCAACTGAGGCCGCCAGACGAAGCGGATTTCGACCGGAGAGATACACCGCGCCAGTTCCGCAAGAAAGTCGTCCACAAACTGCGCGGGAAGACCATGCTCTTCCCGCTTGAGCACAGCCTCATATTCCAGAAACAGCGCGGGACTCGCCACAAGTACCAGCCTGTTGGCGGCAATTTCCTTGAGAAGCGCCGCGCTCGCGCCAAATCGAGAGCGCAACCCTGCAACAAGCACCGACGTATCCATCACAAGACGCATTTGCGCAGCCGAGCTTCTATTTTATGGGAAGTCCGTTTGCTGTTTCGCTTCTTCTTCGCTCTTCGATTATAATTTCCAAATGGACTTTCAGCTCGTCACCAACTACACGCCGCGCGGAGACCAGCCTCGCGCCATCGCCGAGTTGATGGAAGGCCTGGCCGCCGGCGAGAAGCATCAAGTCCTGCTCGGCGTCACCGGCTCGGGCAAGACCTTCACCATGGCCAAGGTCATCGAGCAATCGCAGCGGCCGGCGCTCATCCTGGCGCATAACAAGACCCTCGCCGCCCAGCTCTACCACGAATTCAAGCAGTTCTTTCCCGGCAATGCCGTCGAATACTTCGTCAGCTACTACGACTACTACCAGCCCGAAGCCTACATTCCCGCCGGCGACCTCTACATTGAGAAGGAAGCCACCATTAATGAGGAACTCGACAAGTTGCGCCTCTCCGCCACGCGCAGCCTTTGCGCCTCTCCGCCACGCGCAGCCTCTTTGAGCGCCGCGACTCCATCATTGTCAGCTCGGTGAGCTGCATCTACGGCCTCGGCTCGCCTGAGGCTTACTACGGCATGTTGCTGCTGCTCGAAAAAGGCCAGCGCATCAGCCGCAAAGACATCACCCGCCGCCTGGTCGAAATCCTCTACGAACGCAACGATACGGATTTCCGCCGTGGCACTTTCCGCGTGCGCGGCGATGTGATCGAAGTCTTCCCCACCTACGACGAACAAGCGTATCGAATAGAACTTTTCGGCGACGAGATTGAGAGCCTGGCGCAGATCGATCCCCTCTTCGGCAC
>JBEKVS010000096.1:0-17824 GCA_049513795.1 Occallatibacter sp.
CACTTCTCCAAGCGGCTGACTATTGCAGGCGGAGTCCGCTGGGAGCCTGAGTTCATACCCCGCGACCAATTCAATCGCGGCACCACCTTCAGTATGGCCGCTTTCCTCGCCGGCCAAACCAGCGGCGTCTATCCCAATGCGCCTCCCGGAACCTTCTTTTATGGAGATCCCGGTGTGACCAAGTCGTTCACAAACAACCCGATTTGGAATTTCAATCCCAACATTGGCGCAACCTGGGATCCGTTTGGAAACGGCAGCACAGTGATCCGCGGCGGATTGCAGGTGGCTTACGACGAAGCCAACTTCTACACCACCAACCGCAACCACCAGAATCCGCCGTTTGCCACCAACGTCAACGTCAGTACCACCGGGCCTATTTGTTTCAGCGAGCCGTGGCTTCTGGGCGGCACCGGATATGGCTGCAACCAGGTCGGCGGCACCAACCAGAGTCCCTTCCCGCAACCTGTGGTTCCTACGCCAGCCACGGCTGTGTTCCCGGCTCAGGGCGAGTGGATTGTGATCAATTCTCCGTACAAGGTGCCGGATACTCTGCAATGGACATTGAGCGTTCAGCATCAGTTCGCGCACGGCTGGCAGGCGCAGATCGACTACATCGGAAACCACACCACAAACATGCCTGTTGGCACGGAACTGGATCCAGCGATCTACACTCCGGGGGTCTGGGGACCCGGTGGCACGGGCTGCGGTCCCGTCGTCACCGTTGGCCCGGCCGCAGTTGCCGCAAAGACGTTGGGCGGCGGTAAAGTCGGATCCAACTGCTCAACTACCGGCAACCAGGCGGCCCGTTGGGCGCTGTCTGAAGCGGAACCCGCCTATGGCAACCAGTATGCGGGGGGCAGCAGCAGCGGCATGATCCTGGTGAATAACACTGCCTATGCCAACTACAACGGCATGGTGGCCACGCTGCAGCATCGCCTGTCATCCACTTTCGTCATGCTGACCAACTACACCTGGTCGCATTGCCTCAACCTGGCCGACGCCTCGGGCGACTGGTCGAGCACGCCGCTCATGAATCCCTATCAACCCTCACTGGATTACGGCCGTTGCGGTTCGGATTATCGGAACGTCTTCAACACATCGGTGGTTTACACGACTAAATTCCCGCTTCAGGGGATCGCGAAGTGGCTCGTCAACGATTGGGAGATTGCGCCGCTGTTGCACATCACCAGCGGTGCGCCCATCAATGTAAC
Source organism: Occallatibacter sp. (assembly GCA_049513795.1). Lineage (GTDB taxonomy): Bacteria > Acidobacteriota > Terriglobia > Terriglobales > Acidobacteriaceae > Telmatobacter. The sequence goes on from JBEKVS010000096.1 coordinate 1,212, forward strand.
CAGCGGGCAGGATATTTCGCTCACCGACACCGGTAACGATCGCCCCAACGCGGTGCCCGGTGTGAACCAGAAAACCGGTGTAAAACTCGAGGGCGGCCATGCCGCTGCGTCAGTGGCAACCAGGGCGTGGCTCAACCTGAATGCCTTCTGCGGTTCAACGACCACGGCGAACCCCTGCGCAAATCCTGTCGTCCCAGGCACCTTCGGAAATCTGGGTAGAAATGCAATCAGCGGCCCAATGCTCTTCCAGAACGACGCCCAGATTTCGCGGTTGTTCCCGATCAGGGAACGCGTGAGCATTCAAGCTCGCCTGGAAGCATTCAACTTCCTGAACCATCCGTCGTTTGACAATCCCGGCGGCAGCAGTGCTGGGAACTCTACGGCCAGCGGCCCGCAGAATGCAACTTTCGGAGAGATCTCATCGACCAGCATTAACGCCCGAATCTTCCAGGGCAGCTTGAAGGTGATCTTCTAGGCCACTTCGCCTTTTGCTGTGTTGCGATCCCACCCTAGCCGCAAGAACAAAGACGCGGCGAGGGTGGGGCACCCGGTGGGGGTCCCGGTGGGGCACCCGCGCTTCGCACACTTAAATGCCCCAGGGCCGCCAAACTGCCGAGTCGGGAGAGAAAGCGTGATGGTCATCAGGGTTGATGCGAGTCGCAGGGAGTTTGTGAAGATGGGCAGCGCCGCACTGGCTGCGACGACGGTTTCGTGGAATGCTTCGAGCTATGCGGGCACCCTCACCGGCCCCGTGGATATCTTCAGCAACTGGCCTGCGGGAATATCGCCGCAAGAGGTGGGCAAGCGCGTCGCCGAACACTTCGTCACCAGTCCTCATCAATACACGGCAACGATTCACTACTCTGAAGCCGCGACCTGGTATGGTGCGCTGACGTTTGCCCAATTAACGAATGACGACGCTTTGCGAACAGAGCTGATTCACAAGTTTGAACCGCTGATGCCGGGCGGCGCTGAGGCGAATCGGATTCCGGTGCGGCATCACGTGGACGACTCGATCTTCGGCATTGTGCCTCTCGAAATCGGCCTGCAAACCAAGGACGCGCGCTTTCTGGAGAACGGAAAGGCGTGGGCGGATCGGCAGTGGGAAAATCCGCAGCCCGATGGACTCTCAGCCGAGACGCGCTACTGGATCGACGACATGTACATGCTGACGATCCTCCAGTTGGAAGCGTACCGCGCTACGCATGACAGAGAGTACCTGGATCGGGATGCGCAGGAGATGGTGGCGTACCTGGCCAAGCTCCAGCAGCCCAACGGGTTGTTCTATCACGCGCCGGATGTGCCGTTTTTCTGGGGGCGCGGAGATGGGTGGGTGGCGGCGGGCATGGCCGAGATGCTGCGCGATCTGCCCGCGGATCACGCGCAAAGGCCGGCCATTCTGAAGGGCTATCAAACCATGATGGCTGCGCTCATGAAGTATCAGTGCAAAGACGGCATGTGGCGGCAGCTCATCGATCAGGAGGAGGCGTGGCCAGAGAGTTCAAGCTCAGCCATGTTCAGCTTTGCCATGATTACCGGTGTCAAGAACGGTTGGCTGGATGCAGATACGTACGGACCTGCCGCGCGCAAGGGATGGATCGCCGTTGCTGGATTCATCGACCAGAACAACGATGTGACCAGCGTTTGCGAGGGAACCGGAAAGAAGAACGACCGGCAATACTATCTCGATCGGAAGCGGCGGACGGGAGACTTTCACGGACAAGCGCCGATTCTTTGGGGAGCATCTGCGTTGCTCCGTTAAGCGCGGCAGTGGTTCGGCCCTAATTCCCGGAATCGGTGTGCCAACCGGGGTTGAGCCAGTGGCCGTCGCGGTGAACAAAGATTTCGCTTGCGCGGCCAGCCGAGACTGAACTCTTGCCATTCATCTCCGTCTCAACCAGAAAGTTGCTCCAGACGATTGCGACATCGCCAAAGTGCTGAACTTCAGTGCGGGGAAACTCAAGCCTGACAAGCTTGCCGCCCTGGGCATGAAACTCTTCGGCAGTTCGCAGCACCTCCGACTGATGCTTCCACTCTTTCTCGCCACCGCTGATGACAATGGTCTCGGCAGGAACCAATTCCTTGAGGGATTTGACATCGCCCGCAAACCAGGCGCGCCAAACGGCCTCACGCACCTGAAGTAATTCCCGATCGTTCTGTTGCTGCCCGGGCGCGCTGGCCGTTGCCAGGGTTGTGACCACGATGGTGATTGCGGCTAGAACGCTCTTGCGCCAATTCGTCATGACGATTTACCTTCCATGCCTGGCATTGAAGATTGTTTTGCGTCTTGCCGCCACGCGTACAGCGCCAGGAGAGCGGCAGCGCTTGAGGCGGAGAAGACCGAGTAATCCATGGGTGATTGGGCCCCGAAGGAGATGGCCATCGCGGTTCCAAACATTGCCAGCAAGGTAGCGCTGGCCAGCGAAACCCACTTCGTCCACAAGCCCAGGATCAACAAAATGCCCAGAGTGGTTTCGAAGGCAGTGGCCGCCCACGCAAGCAATGGCACGATGGCAGCGGGGACGAACGAAAGTACCTGCGCGGCGTACTGGATGAAATTTGCAAAGTGCTTCAGGTCGACCGTCTTGTCCCACAGACCAAAGCGCGAGGCCACGGCCGAGAGGAACGCCGTGCCGAGCGCAAGACGCGCGTAGCGGACGGCCCAACGCTCCCAATTCACGTTTCCGCGATTTGACGCAGGGCGATTTGCGGCAGGATGACTTGCAGCAGGGCCGGGCGACTGGGTTGTTGGCACTGTAATTGAGATCCGCTCCATAGCTACTTTGCTCCTTGCGCAACGGAGGGAGTTACTTCCTTGCTTAGCGGCATATCCTGATCGCAGACGAAAAATGCCGCATTCCCGGGCGAACCTCTCACAGATAAGTGGTTTTCCCGGCGCATCAATCTTCGCGAAGCAGGACCAGCGGATTCACCGATAGCGCGCGCTGGGCTGGAATCCAGGTGGCCAGAAGACCGAGCAGGGCCATGGCCAAAACGACTCCGGCCAACACCAGCGGATCGCGGGGCGTGGCCTGGTACACAATGAAGGCCAGCACTTTGGTGGCCAGCACACCGAGGAGCAACCCCGCTGCCGAGCCGAGAGCCAGCAAGCGAAGCGGCCGCCCTAATGCAGCCGTCAATACTTCTTTGCGCCTTGCGCCGAGGGCGATGCGGATTCCCAACTCGCGCAACCGCTTGCTGACGGTATAGGCAGCCATTCCGAAGATGCCGGTAATCGAGAGCATGGCGCCCATTAATCCGAGCAATCCCAGGGACACGGTTGCCATGCGCGATGCAAACAGAGCCCCATTCATTTCTGCATTCCAGGTTTGGATGAAGGCGGGCAGGCCGGCATCGAGGTCACGCAGTTTGCTGCGGATGGCAGTTACGACTTGCTCGGGGTCACGGGCTGCATCGTCCTTCAGGCGCAAGACTAAAGACGTGTCACTCGCGGGGTTTTGCAGGATGGGCAAAAACATGGCCGGCTGCTGATCTTCATTGAGGTTCGCGGTGTACTTGCCGTCTTCAACCACTCCTACGACCAGGATGCGCGAGCCATCGGGCAGCTTGAAGTGCGTGCCGACGGCGGCCATTCTTGAACCAAGAACTCTGCTGGCGAACTCGCGATTGACGACGGCGACGCGCGGCGCATCTTTATCGTCGCGCCAATTGAAGTCTCTGCCTGCCAGCAAGGCGGTGCCTGCGGCATGAAAATATCCGGGGGAGATTCGGTAGTCGATCGCAGTGGCGGCTGCGCTCGTTGGCTTCAGGTCGGCTGCCTGGTCGGTGAAGACCGGTGAGATATCCCAGCCCATATGCAAGGGTGGAGTGTCTACCAATCCGACGGAGCTCACGCCGGGAACGGCTGACATGGCCTCGATCATGCGCCTTTGCATCGCCGGCGCTTTGTCGCCTTTGTAACCCGCCATGGCGAGATCGGTATCGACAAGCAAAGTGTTCTGCGGTTCAAAACCGAAGTTCGCATGCAGAGAGCGTTCGAGGCCGCGCACGGCGACCATCGAAGACGTGACCAGCACGGCGCAGATCGAAATCTGCACCACCAGCAGAACGTCGCGAACTGTGAGCCGGCGGCGTGTATTGCCTGCGATGACGCCTGCGGAGCCAGCTTTGACCACCTCATAGGGATTGGTACGCAGCACCTGCCTGACAGGGACCGCGCCAAAGATCAATCCGCTGATCAAACTCAAGAGGAGAGCAACCAGGTAAACCTTGGCGTCGGGGGTGACGGGAATGTTCATCGGAAACTGAGGGAACGGCTGCCAATTGCCCAACCGATGCAACAGGGCAACGCTGCCCCAAAGTCCGACGGCTCCTCCGGCAAGCGAGATCAAAATGGCTTCGGTGAAGAGTTGGCGCAGGATGCGAATGCGTCTCGAACCGAGCGCAAGGCGGAGAGCCACTTCACGGGAGCGATCGGCGGCGCGGGCCGTAAAGAGGCTGCCCAGGTTGGCGCAGGCGGCAAGCAAGATGAGCCCCGCGAGAAGCGACAAAGCGGTTACAAAAGCCTGCAGCGGCCGCCCGATCCAATCCCCATGCAGTCCGGGACGCACCAGGGAGTAGCTCACCTTGGCATCTTGCTTGGGATAGATTTTTGCCAGATAAGCGCCGACGGAGTTCAGATCGGAGATCGCCTGTGGCTTGGTGACTCCCGGCCGCAAATGACCCATCACCTCGAAAACCAATGAACTTTCGCGGTCGTTCAGTTTGTTCTCTCCGTCCAGCTGTTCCTGGTTGACCATGGGTACGAAGAAGTCTGGAGAGAAGAACAACAACGTGCCATGAAACTCAGGTGGCGCAACGCCGAGAATAGTAAAAGGATGCTTGTTGAGCTGAACGGTGCGGCCCACAACTCCGCGGTCGTCCTCGAAGTGGCCATGCCAATACGCATAGGTGAGCACGATATAAGGAGCGCTGTTGGGTCCGTGCTCGTCGGAGGCCTGGATGAGGCGGCCAATATAGGGCTGAATGCCCAACACATCGAAGTAGTTTCCGCTCACTTCATAGAGCCAGGTGTGGGATGGGTTTTTGCCGGTGTCGAGGCCGGCCTGGGCGATGGTGTATGCGGCGAGACCATTGAAGCTGCGGGTGCGATCGCGCATGTCGAGATAGTCGGGATAGGACTGCACAATGTACTTGTCGCTGCCGTGCTGGATGGTGAAAAGGCTCGCCGCATCCGGCACGTTGAGCGGACGCAGGACCAGCCCGTTCAAGACCGCAAAAACCACCGCGTTGGCCCCGATGGCCAACGCCAGGGTCAGCACAGCGGCGATGGCGAATCCGGGAGAACGGCGCAACTGCCGCGCGGCGAAGCGCACGTCGGCCCAGATCGATTCGAGCGTGGGCCACTGCCACACTTCGCGGCTCTGTTCCTCCACGCGTGTTCGATTGCCGAAGGCAACGCGCGCCAGTCGTTCTGCTTCTTGCGCGCTCATGCCTTCGCGCATCAGTTGCTCGGTGCGTTCTTCCATGTGCAGGCGGATTTCTTCAGAGAGGTCTTTGTACATCTTGCGGCGGCGGAAGATCTGCGGAATCCAGTCCATGGGAAACCTCTTTCAGATGGCCCATTCAACTTGCAGCGGCGTTGCCCGGGTTGAGAACCAGCGAGATGCCTTCAAACATGCGCTCGAAGCTGGAAATCTGCTGCTCCAAATGGCGCAGGCCCGCGGCGGTGATTTGATACGTCCGGACGCGGCGATTGGTCGACGAGACGCCCCACTCCGCCTTCACCAGCCTTGCCTTCAGCAACCGCTGCAGCGCCGGATAAAGCGAACCCTCTTCCACTTGCAACAGATTGTTCGAACGCTGCTGGATGTGCTGCACCAGCGCATAGCCATGCGCAGGCTGGCGGCGAAGCGACTCAAGGATCATCATCTCGAGCGCGCCGGGAAATAAATCGCGTGCAATGCTTTCTGTCATAGGCTTGTTCGCAACAGGCCTAGACTAAACAAGTATGAAGAGATTGTCAAGATGCAATTCGGTCACTGTTTGCCCGGGAATGACGAGTGGGGTTGTTGTTAGCAGGCAACCCGCGTTTCCCGATTGACTGACTTGCGCGGTTCCGGCTTCCGCGGATTATTTTGATCTGGTGCGCGTCAAGCCAGTCCGGCATACTGCGAGGAGGAGAGGAAACCCTGATGATGAACTATAAGGCAGCCCAGTCGGCACTCACAGGCTGGAAGCGCAACGCATGGATGATTTGCGGCACAGCCCTCATCTCCTTTGCCGCGGGATCGCTCATGACGGCTCGTCTGATGTACCCGAAGCAAGTGAGGGCCGATAACAATCGGGTTTTCGAGCTCATGGTCTACCACACTCTGCCGGGCAAAGCGCCGGTCCTCGAGTCGATCTTCCGCGATGTTGCAAAACTCCAGGACAAGCACGGTCTCAGCGTCGTCGGCTACTGGGTTCCCGACGATAAGGATCCCGCATGGAGCAACACATTCGTCTACCTCGTGGCTCACCCCAGCCGGGAAGAAGCGGACAAGAATTGGCACGCGCTGCATGCCGACCCGGCGTTCCCGGAGTATAGAAAACAGGCCGCCGAGGTGATAGAGAAGGCGGACAACGGTTTTAAAGTCGACGAAGTCTTCATGCGGCCAACGGATTATTCGGAGATGAAGTAGCTGAAGAGTATCGATGATCCGATCGGCAAGGCCTTGTTCACACTGGAGGGGGTGCAATGCATGCATGATTGGATTGATGGGACGGGCGACTCGCGCGCAATTCGCGGCAAGTGCAAGCAGGAGATCTTAAAGAAATCGCCTCATATACCTTTTATCGGTAGTAAGGCGGATAAGGCGGGTGCACATAGGCAATGTAGGGCGCGGGGGCAGCGATGGCCCAGATTAGGGCGACGATCCAGCCGATGAACGTCCAACCGAGAAAGAGGTTGAAAAGGGTGATGGCAGTGCGGCCTTCGACGTGGCGGCTGCCCGCGACGATTGAAGGGAGAAAGTAGAGCACGAGGAGGAAGATCAAGTGGACCATGGATTGGCACCTCCGTCGCTGCGGCCCCGGGCGCAACCAAGCTGGTTCGCCCCGAAGCCTGGCGCTGCAGGAAAGCGCGCAGTGACCTTGAAGATTATCTACGCGGGAACCATTTGAGAAGTTCCACCGTTCCACGCGCCCACGCTGTTGCGTCACCGGCTTGATTGCCGCCTGTCAGGGGGTAACTGAGATAAGGTGGCGCTTCACGATGGTTTGTTGGCCGAGCCGCAAAGCGCCGATCAGCCTTTGCTTCAATCGCCTGTACCAGAGAGCGAAACACTTTGCGAGCCGTTTTGGGCGTTGTCTTTGATCACCAGCTTGGCAGATCGCGTGCCCTTGGCCGTGGGTTTGAAGGTAACGTCGATTGTGCAGCTGAACCCTGGCTTCAAAGAGCCATGACAGTTGTTTGATTCCTCGAAGTCTTTGGGGTCTGAACCAGTGAACGTAAAGCTGTGGATGCTGAGCGTGTTTACGCCGGAATTCGTGAGCTGAACTTCCTGAGCCGCGCTGCTGGTCTTGACTGCCTGCTTCCCGAAGTTCAACTTCGCCGTATTCAGGGATGCCGCGGGACCGTTGGCCCATACCCAGGTGTCCGCGAGAATGCCGCTGCTGTTGTACCCTCCAAACATGACCACATTGCCCTGCGCGTCCGGGGCCATTGCCTGTTCGGAACGCGCGGCGGGCAAGTCTGTCGGGTTTTGCTGGGTCCAGTCAGTTCCGTCCCACAGCCATGTGTCGGAGAGATAGCCAGGGCTGCCGACCCCGCCGAACAGGACCACCTTCTTTTCCACCGAGTCGTAAGCCATGCCCGCCAAATCGCGGCCGGAAGGGCTGGCAGGCGGATCCTGCTCGATCCAGTCGGAGCCATCCCAGGCCCAGGTGTCGCTGAGGTAGCCGGTTGTCTTGTAGTTGTATCCACCAAACAGAACAACTTTCTGATCGCCTGCATCGTAGGCCCCACCGGATGTGCAGCGAGGGGAGGGGCTTGTTCCGGGGGCGACCTGGGTCCAATTCGTTCCATTCCACAGCCATGTATCGGAGAGATAGGAGCCGTTCGCGAATCCCCCGAACAGGACAACCACGCCTCTGGCGGAGTCGTACTTCATTGCAGAGCAAGTTCGCGCCGGAGGGCTGCTGGCGGGTGTCTCCTGAATCCAGTTGACTCCATTCCACACCCATGTGTCGGAGAATGAGCCGCTAATCCCAGCTCCTCCAAATAGGACCACCTGGCCGTGAGCGGCGTCATAGGCCATGGCGAAGCCGGATCGGGCAGAAGGGCTGGTGGCAGGGAGTTCCTGGGTCCAGTCGGCCCCATCCCACGACCACGTGTCCGAAAGAAGACCCGAATTGCCAGCTCCCCCGAATAGAACAACCTTGCCGGTCGCTCCATCATTGACCATCACAGCTTGAGCCCGCGCGGGCGGGGTGTTGTCGGGCAGCTCCAGAATCCAGTTCTGAGCGAATGCCGGTACGGAGATCGCGCCGAGGAGCAGTGCGGCCACCCAGGACGCTGACCTTCGCGTTTGGCGCCGGGCCGCCATTTCCGGCATTGGATTCCGTCTCGGTTCGGATGCTTTCAGGTTGATGTGACCTGAATTCGAAGCCTTGAGAGCGAGGGTCATGTTGCTGTTCATGGGAAGTCCTCCAGTTCGATTTGCGGGGAAACTCAAATCAGAGCGCCCCGCTACTTATGAAATCGGAAACGAAGGACAAAAGACGACAGGAGGGCCAGGAAAGAAAATTGCGATCGAGGTCACGGCCAGATCGAGGTCCGATCAGTTGACTGCATCCAGAATCCCGGGCTGGGCTCTCAGGTGCCCGATGAGCGTATTGGCGATCGGGCGCCAGCTTAGAAACGGCTAGCCGATTTCACCATTTCTGCCTTCTTCAAAACGGGTTGGAACCGCTCGTGGATGAAACGCAATCGGCCGGTTGCGATAGCATGGCACGGAGTATGTCCGAGGCCAAAACCAAGAACGAGCGCAAGGCTCGCCGCGAGTTCCTCGCGGGCCTCTTCGCCGCTGTAACTTTTTCGGCCGCCGGGATGCTCATGGTTGCACACACCGCTGCCGGGCACTGGCTGGAGAGCGGTACGCTCGATGCCCGTGCGCGCTTCGCCGCCAATCCCGCGCAGGCTGACAAGCAAATCGTCCTCATCGACGCAGACAATGCCAGCCTCGAATCGCTGCAGGAGAAACTCGGCCGCTGGCCCTGGACCCGCCGCGTCTGGACGGAGGTGATCCGTTACGTCGATAAGGGCAACCCTCGCGCCATCGCTGTCGACGCTATCTTCAGCGGCGCCGAGTCAGAGGCAGTCGACACGGAGTTCGCGCAGGTGCTGGCATCGCAACACAATGTCATCCTCGGCTTCACCTTTGTCCCAACCGAGATAGAGCAACCGAGCGATGACGCGAAACGCGGAGCCCTGACGCGCTATAAAGCCGACAATACCGGCCCCGCCACGTTCATTGACAAGGCCAAGTTCCAACCCAACCCGCCGGAAACGGTTCTCGCAACCGCAGCCGCCGGCCTCGGCGCGCTCAATGCCTTGCCCGACCCTGACGGCACGATCCGCCGCGTGGCTCTCCAATACCGCTTCGACGATCACACCTTCGACTCACTTGCGACTCGAACCGTGCAGCAAGCCCGAAGCCAGTCTCTCGCCTGGCCCGATATCGCCAATGCTGACTCGGCCGGGCACAGGGTTCCCGTCGATGGCGACGGGCGGATGTTGCTCCTCTGGCACGGAGGCTCCTTCGTCTACCCCCGACTTCCCATCTGGCAGGTGATCTGTTCCATTTACCCCGACCAGTGCCCGCCTGAGGTCATCCACTTTCCGCCGGAGTACTTCCGCGACAAGATCGTTTTGATTGGAGCCAGCGCCACGGCAAGTTACGATGCGCACCCAACCCCCTTCGCCACCGCGGCTCCCGGCTTCCTTGCGCACGCGACGGCCATCGACAATCTGGTTCACGGCGAGGCCATCCGCGAGTCTCCAACCTGGCTGCTCAACCTCCTTACCATCCTCCTGGCCGCGCTGGGCGGCGCTACGCTCTACTTCCTCCGCACTCTTCTGCGGGCGACAATTCTTCTCGCCATCTCGTTGACGATTTATGTTGTGCTTTGCTTCTTCATCTACAGCCATTGGCACTTTGCCGAGCCCATCGTGGCGCCTGGCCTCGCGATGGTGCTCTCCTTCGGTGCGACAACCGCGGCGCGCTTCATCACCACCGGGCGTCAGCTTCGCCAGACGCGAGGCATGCTGGATCGCTACATGTCTCCGCAACTCGTCGAGCACGTCATGTCCACGGTCGACGATCTTGGTCTCAGCGGCGACAAGCGCGAACTCACCATCCTGGTCTCCGATGTGCGCAACTTCACCACCATGACCGAAAGCACGGAGCCCAAGCAGTTGATCGCGTTACTGGACGACTACTTTGCGGCCATGGTCGAAATCATCTTTCGCCACAACGGCATCGTCGACAAGTTCATCGGCGACGGTATCCTCGCCTACTGGGGCGCCTTTACTCCCGAGATTAACCATGCAGCCGAAGCGGCGCAGGCTGCGCTTGAAATGCTGGTTCGCGTCGAAGAACTTAACAAGCAGTGGGCCAGCGAAGGCAAGCCGGCTATAGCCATCGGCATCGGCGTCAACACCGGTTCGGTGATCTTCGGCAACATTGGCCGGGGCAAGAAGATAGAGTTCACGGTCATCGGGGATGCCGTGAATCTCGCCGCCCGCCTGGAAGGACTCAACAAAGATCAGAACACGTCCATCATCGTCAGCGAATCGACCCAGCAGCGCATCAGCGCGCAAGCCATCACACGCCCGCTCGGCGGAGTCAAAGTCAAAGGCAGGACCACCGAGACCGCTGTCCACGAACTGCAAGGCTGGCAGTCGAGCAAATAGAAGCCGGGCGTGGAATCCCGGCAGGACGCTGGAACAGGTACTACAAAAGTGTCATTCGCATCGGTTAGCACTTTTGGGTACCGCGCAAGGCGGATAAGCCTGCCGTGGGATATTCTTTTTCATAGAAGGTGCTCCCGGTTAGAGGCTACCCGCAATGTTTACGCTTCCTGTCGCCATTCTCGCCGTGACCCTCGTGCTTCAGGTGGCTCCTCAACCCCAACAGCAGCCGGTTCCGGCCAACTGCCCCAAGCCGGGCACGAAGCCCGACCCCAATAATCCACCCCCGGCCAACTGCCCCAAAGACCCCAACGCGAACAAGCCAGCCCCGCTTTTCGGCGGCACCTTGGCGCTTAAAAAGTCTCGCCAGTCGACCGACTCCACCGCTCTGGGCTTTAACGGAATCGGCGACAACGGCCAGGTCACTGCTTCAGTTCTCAGCGCCTCGGCCACAAGCGATGCGGCCGCCAAAGCCCAGCGCATGGCCACCTTTAAGCCCGACCCTGCTGCCCTGGCCAAGTTTCAGAAGGACGGCAACCTCACCCCTGCTCCAAGCGCGCCGAAGCAGTAGCCGGAGTCTGACCATGCCCACACTTCGCATCGTATCTATCGCCGCTCTCGCCTTTGCCCTCGCATCGCCCTCGCCTGGCCAGTTCGGCGACCTGGTGAGAAAGGCTCAGGAGGCCAAGGCAAAGAAAGATCAAGCCGATGCCCTGGCTGCGAAGGCGCAGCAGGCCAAGGACATCTACACCCCCTGGTCGCCACAGCAGGAGCAGCAGGTAGGCGACGCCACCGCGGCAAAGGTCATCAGCATCTTCGGTCTCTACGAGAACCCCGACATGGTGAAGTATGTGAACCTGGTCGGCGCGACAGTGGCTCAACAAGCGACCCGGCCAGTCCCTTACCGCTTCGGCATCCTCGATACGGAAGTAATCACTGCCATTTCGCTTCCCGGCGGGTATATCTTCATCACGCGTGGCGCGCTCGCCAACATGCACTCCGAAGCCGAACTTGCGGGTACGCTTGCGCATGAAGTGGCGCATGTGGACCAGCGTCACCTGGAGAAGGAAATTCGGTCCAAGAGCCAGAATGCCTTCCTGAAAGAGCAGACTGCCCAGTACACCAGCGGCCAGCTTCTAGAGGTGGTTAAGAACTCAGCCGATCAGGCCCTCACGCAAAGCTATAGCCGCGACAAGGAGAGCGACGCCGACCGCCTCGGGCTCCAGTTTGCTGCCCGCGCCGGCTATGAGCCTGACGGCCTCCGCCTGTTTCTTACATTCCTCGCCAGCGTTCCCAAAACGCCCGAAACCTCAAAGCAACTGAACCTCTGGGGTAGCACCCACCCGCCGTTTCCCGAGCGCATCGAATCTCTCACACATCTTGAGACAGCTTATCCAGCTACCGGCCAGGTGCTCGACGCCCGTTTCACCGCCTTTATCAACCCCGCCGCCTTCGCCCGCAATTAGGCAGGTGCAGGGCGGGGAGTGTCGGGCGATCCGGGTGACCATGATTCGTCGCGACCCGAGGCGCCTTCACTGCCGAGCCACGAACTCAAGTCCGGCTCAACGGCCTGCTGCAGCATCGAATGCGTCGAGGAAGCCGGCATTGCGAAGAATGCGGCGCACCTTCTTGGGGGAGATTGAAAGGCACTGAGCTACGCGGGATATCTTCCTGTCTTCACGCAGCCATACTTTGGGGATAACGATTTCAGCAAACTCTTCGGTGACCTGCTGAAAGGTCTTGTCGCCGACCATGCCTTCGGACCATCCGCGCAGCGTGTCGTTGATGCCCGACGCCTGCATGATGTGCGATTTCAGCGCAGCCAGGTCGTCGAGGAGGTGATCGTTTTCGCCCGCTCCGATGAGGTCGGTGGCTTCGCTTGCGCAGCGCTTGGCCAACTCCCACTCCTGGAAAAACTCGTTGCCGGCCGTCATGCCGCGGGCAATGTAGGCTGCGGCAAGCAGGCGGCGGTTTTGGGTATGTCTGGCCAATTCGAGAGCTTCTTCGCTGAACTGTTTCGCGTGGTTGGCATGCAGCGCGATGTCTACATCCTCACCAAGTTGCTCTTCGATCCTCGAGTTTTCCGTTGCGGTTTGTAGAACGCGCGCCCGAGCCATAAGAATCTGGTCATTCTTTTCATGCCCTATTCGATAAGCCTCTACCGCTTCGCGGGCCGCACGATCGATGTCGCCTCCATCCAGATGCAAGTATCCGGAGTTGACGATGACCGCGCCGAGCCCGCCGGAGTGGCCGTGGAGCGCGTATATTTCGCGGGCTCGCTGGAGTTGGAGCATGGCCTCCTGGTTGAGCTGCTGATAGCGGGCGCGCAGGTTTGCCGGACCACCCGGCGCAGCCGCAGCAAGGCTTCCGCCACGGGGCTGACCTGGCTTCCGCGATCGGGCATCGATCTTCTTGCGGAGCTGCAGGGCAAGAAGCCGCTTTACGTGAGCGGCATTTACCAGGGCTCTGGCGAGGTTGCGATGATTCGGATTCCCATCGGAATAAATCGCGATGGCGCGATCGAAATGCTCGAGCGCCTTCGCGTATTCCCCGGCGCGGCGCACCATGCGCCCTCGTGCCGACTCAATGTTGCCCAATGACAGAGAATCATCAGTGGCCTTGAGAACGGAGTCGGCATGCGCGAGCATGCGCAGAGCTTCTTTCCTCAAGCCCTTCTGGAAAAGAAGCCATGCCTCGTGAATCTGAATTACTGAAGTGAACATGGCATTCTCGCGTGAAGCGTGCGCAAGTTCTCTGGCCGAGACAATCTCCCTGAGCGCCATCTCGTATTCGCCCTTCTTTCTGTGCGCCCTCCCTTTCCAGAAATGAGCAAGCGTCATCAAGTGGTCATCTTCGGCTCCGCGTTCTGCCCGCAAGACAAAATCTAGCGTCTCGATGGCGGTGTCGACTTCCTCGGCGGAGAACGCACGGAATGCCTCTACCATGCGCAGGCCGAGATAGTCTTCCAGTGGCAGCTTGCGCCGGCACTCGGCGGGAAATCTTGCCAGGATCAAGTCGAGGAGATGATAGTCCCGGTATCCGACGTCGACCCACTGCGCAAGCAGAAGCAGTAACTCGGAAGCATGAACTTGACCGGGAAGCAGGTTGGTCCAAACTTCTTTTCCCTTGTCGAGAAGGGCGATACCTTCGGATACGTGGCGGAGGTTGAGCGCGCGCTTCAGGTCTTTGACGATCTGCGTTCCCGTTGTCATTTCCTGCCTTCCCGCCGGCAATCCAATTCGGTCGATACTGGGGATGGGATGCGCGCCAGAAGAGCGAGCCCGCTCGGGACGCTGTTGCTCGATTGAATCAAATTCAATTGCCAGCGCGTATATTCCGTCATGACGGCCCCGATTATCGTCCAGCCTGGGCGTCCTTGTCCACACGTCCGAATCGGACTAGTGACTCTTGCGCTGCGGGCAGTGGTGCGGTCTACTCGCATCATATGTCGTGATGCGGCTCGAGCATCCCTGCAGCCAAGGAGAAGAAAGATGAGCATGAGCGCCCGTTCGGAGTCCGGCTGGGAACTACCCCGTTGGAGGGGAATAACCCGCGTCTACAAGACCGCGGACATTGAGCGCTTGCAGGGAACCAGCCGGACCGACTATTCGCTGGCGCGTGCGGCGGCTGAAAAGCTCTGGCGCCTTCTTCAAGACGAAGAGTCTCTCCGCGCCTTGGGCGCCCGGACAGGAGATGAGGCGGTGAAGACGGCCAGAGCAGGACTGAAAGCGATTTACCTGGACGGCCTGAAGTATTCGGACCAGAGTTTTTATGCGGAGAAGGACGTTCCAAATCTAGTTCGTTCTATCAATATGGCGCTTACGCGCGCCGACCAGGTTGCCCATGCCGACGGGCAAGATTCGATTGACTGGATGTTGCCAATTGTGGCGGATGCCGAAGCCGGGTTCGGTGGGGTTCCGAATGCGTTCGGGCTCATGAAAAGCATGATTGAAGCCGGGGCGGCGGCTGTTGTTTTCGACGATCAGCTGTCGTCCGCGAAGAAATGCGGGCATATGGGCGGCAAAGTGCTGGTGCCTACACGGGATGCGATTCACAAGCTTATTGCCGCTCGCCTGGCGGCCGACATTCTGGGTGTTCCGACGGTTCTGATCGCCAGGACGGAAGCGAGTGGGGCTCAATTGATCGCCAGCGATTGCGATCCGGACGATGCGGCTTTCCTGACGGGCGAGCGAACCATCGAGGGATTCTTCACCACGAGCGGTGGAATCGATGCGGCAATTGCGCGCGGTCTCGCGTATGCGCCGTATGCCGATATGCTGTGGTGCGAAACATCGGAGCCGAATCTCGCCGAGGCAAGGAGGTTTGCGAGGGCGATTCATGCTGAATTCCCGGGCAAGCTCCTGGCCTACAATTGCTCTTCGTCTTTCCATTGGAGGGCAAAGCTGGATGAGTGGGATATCGCACGGTTTCAAGACCAACTCGCCGCCATGGGTTATCGCTGTCAGTTTGTCGCGCAGGCCGGATCGCATACACTGAACCTGTCGACATTTGGGCTTGCCCATGAGTATGCACATACGGGCATGCCGGCTTATTCGCAATTTCAGTAGCGCTGATTCGAATTGGCCGAACCAAACGCCACGGCACGGGGCTCCGCATCAGCCGGACAATCATTGAGGCGGATGGGGCGGAGCTTGTGGGCGGTCGGGTCTTCCGGATTTCGCAGGTTTACTTTTAACTGTCTTGGTTTATTTTTGACTGACTTAGAATGTGGTGGCCGGAGATGGGATTGAACCGCCGGCGCCGGCCTTTTCAGGGCGTTAATAACGCAATACTTGCAACTATCTACACGCCGTACAAGGCTGCCTGAATACGGCGAAATACATGTAAGATGGCTCCATCACGGATGGGGATCACGGGTGGAGATTCCTGCAGCGTGCCAGATAATCCAGTGCGGCATTCCATCGCACCCCGATAGCGAATCGAGGACAAGGCTTATGCAGAGTTCGGGGTATCGCGCGTCACAGACGGGCGGATTCGGAAATCCTATGCTCCTTGGCGCAGTGACGGATGCCTCCGACCTCCCGCTTCCTCAAGGAAGCGGGACCTCAGGAAGCGAACGATGATCCGCTAAAAACCGGCCAGAATGAAGGGATCGGCACATCATGAAATACGCAGCCACGGGCTCACTTCGCTCGCCAATGGTCGCCATTCTGCTCGCATTGCTCGCACTCGCCGCGGGCGCGCAGGTGACCCTGCCCCCGCCGGTCGAAATATCCCTGGGGTGGCAATTGCAGAGTATCGCCCATGTGGGCCAGGATGGCGAGAAAGTTTCATTGGCGTCCTTCGAGCCGAAAGGCTGGTATGCCGCTACGGTGCCTGGCACGGTGCTCACTACGCTCGTGAATAACAACGTATACCCCGAGCCGCTCTATGGCGAAAACAATCGTCCCGATATCATTCCCGATAGCCTTTGCCACACCTCGTATTGGTATCGCACCGTGGTGCAGGTGCCCGCCGGTTATGCAGGCGAGCACATCTGGCTCAACTTTGAAGGCATCAACTATTCGTCCACGATCTGGGTGAACGGGTCGAAAATCGGCACCACACGCGGCGCTTTCATACGAGGAAAATTTGACATCTCGTCGCATGTCAAAGCCGGCAAGAACGCCGTCATCGCCGTTCTCGTCGCACCTGAACCGCACCCTGGCAATCCGGTGCAACAGACCCTTCGCGCCGG